>CAYSHQ010000272.1:0-3756 GCA_964430835.1 uncultured Lentisphaerales bacterium | reverse complement strand
TCCGCCAGCCGGTTCCGCAGCGTCGTGCGGCGCTCCCGCACTTCGTTGTTCTGGATGGCAATATGAACAGCCTTGGCAGAGCCCACCACGCAGACCAATTTGCGCCCGCGCGTGATGGCCGTATAGAGCAGATTGCGCTGTAGCAGCTTGAAGTGCTGCGTGTGCAGCAGCACCACCACCGCCGGATATTCACTCCCCTGCGACTTGTGGATGGTGCAGGCGTAGGCCAGCAGCAGCTCATCGAGCTCGGCACTATCGTAGCGCACCGGTCGGCCGTCGAACGTCACCACCAGCGACCGATCCTCCTCATCAACGCCCTTTACAAACCCCACGTCACCGTTGAAGATCTCCTTGTCATAATTGTTGCGCACCTGCATGACGCGATCGCCGCGGCGGAAGGTCGTGCCGCCACGCGTTAACCCCGGTCCCGTCGCATTCAGCGCCTGCTGCAGCGCCGCATTGAGATTCTCCGCACCCAGCAGGCCGCGCCGCATCGGGGTCAGCACCTGGATTTCGCCCAGCGCATCCAGCTGAAAACGCTGCGGCATGCGGCGGGTAACCAGGTCCAGCACACGCGCCAAAATCTGCTCGGGCTCGGCGGTATCGACAAAGTAGAAGTCGCTCGGACCCTCCGCGGTTTCCAGCCGTTCCCCGTTGTTCACATGGTGCGCATTGCGGACGATCAGACCGCTGGCGTCCTGCCGGAAAATCGTGGTCAGTCGGCAGCACGGAATGGCGCGCGACTGGATGGCGTCGCGTAGCACATTGCCGGGGCCGACGCTCGGCAGCTGATCAATGTCGCCCACCAGGATCAGGGAGGCTTGCGGCGGGATGGCCTGTACAAACTGCTCCATCAGGCGGATGTCGAGCATGGACGACTCATCCACGATCACTACATCGCCCTCGATCGGGTTGTCGGCCGTGTATTCAAAGGCACGCACCGCCGGCAAATACTTGAGCAGCCGATGAATGGTCTGGGCCTCGTGGTTGGTCGCCTCGGACATGCGTTTGGCGGCGCGGCCGGTGGGTGCCGCGAGACGCACCACCAGCTTGCGCGCCCCAAAGATCTCTACCAACGCGCGAATGATGGTGGTCTTACCCACGCCCGGGCCACCGGTAATGATCGCCACCTTGGCCCCCAGGGCCGTCAGCAACGCCTCGCGCTGGGCTGGCGCCAGTTCCAGTTTCATCTGCCGTTCGGCCCAGGCCACGGCCTCCGGCGCCTTGATGGGCCGATAGGCACAGGGCGTATCCAGCATCCGCTGCAGATACCCGGCCACGCGGCACTCCGCCTCGTACAGATAGCGCAGATAGATGCGGTCCTGTTCGCGTACGAGGTGCCCCTGCGCCACCTGCTCCGCCAACGCCGCGGCCAGCGTTTCCACCGGAATGTCGAGCATGGCTTGCGCCTGCAGCACCAGTTCCGCTTCCGGCGCAAAGCAATGCCCCTCGTCGGCAAGCGTCTGCAGCAGATGCAGCAACCCGGCGCAGGCCCGCAGCGGCGAATCGGGCGCCACGCCGACCTGCAGGGCAATCGCATCCGCAGTCTTAAACCCGATCCCCCACACATCCGTACACAACCGATACGGGTTGCGCTTCACCACCGCAATCGCATCGGCACCATATTGCCGATAGATCCGTGCGGCCTGCGCCGTGCCAATGCCATGCGCCTGCAGGAAGATCATGATATCGCGCACGGCGTGCTGCTCGGTCCACGACTCCTTGATCTGGCGGCGGCGCCCCGGGCCGATCCCCTCGACCTCCTCGAGGCGGCGCGACTCCTTCTCGATCACCTCCATAGTGGCCGCGCCAAAGGTCGCCACGATGCGCTCGGCCATGACCGGCCCCACGCCGCGGATCATGCCGCTGGCCAGATAGCGGCGAATCCCCTCCACCGAGGTGGGCGTCACACACTGGATCACCTCGGCATGAAACTGCCGGCCGTGCTGCGGGTGGCGGACCCAACGCCCCTGTGCGATCAGCTCTTCGCCCGCCCAGATCGCCGCAGTATGCCCCACCACGGTCAGACACGGCACATCGCGGCCGGAGGGTTTCACGTTGCACACCGTATACCCGGTCTCCTCACTCCGGTAGAGAATATTCTCCACCGCCCCGGCAATACGCTCCAGCGGCGTATCCGGAGACATTGCGGCACCGGATTGTGGCGGCAATGCCGTCATCTGACACGGCCCTTCGTAAGTGACCGCACGTCCACCTGATCGTATCGCCTGACCCGCATCTCAGCCATGTTATCCCAGATTCCTATCAGCGACCCGTAGTTCGCGTCCGACGCCGCGGATAGGCCGTTAGCGTCCGCCCATCTGCTACCTCGCAGTCCGCGTCTGCACGCAGCTGATCGCACAGTGCTTCGTTCGCGAGGATCATCGCTCTTCCGGCACACCACGCCAAGCACAAACCGTGCGTAGGCCATGCGGCGGGCGTCAGAAGTCGTCCGACCCGGCCTCACCCGTGACCACTACGCATGCTCACGCCGTCCTTTCCGGCTGACCTATTTCGACGAACCCGCTCCGCCCCCCCACACTGGCACGTGGCACCACCTCAATGACGCCCGTACAGATGGCGTAGCGCGTTAGGCTGGCCGTGTCATGTATATCGAGTTTGCGACTCAAACTCGCGCGATGTTTCTCCACCGTTTTGATGCCGATACCCAGAATCCCGGCCATCTGCTTGTTGGACGCACCTTCGGCAATCAACTGCAGCACTTCCACTTCACGCGTGCTCAGATGAAAGCTGGTCTCCGGCGAAAACCGCTGGCCCTCGCGCCCCCTCGACTGGCGCTGGCGCAGACGCTCCGCAACAGGCGGAGAATAACAAACCTTACCCTGATCAATGGCCCGAATCGCCTTGGTTAGGAACGCGCCGGAGGTTTGCTTGACCAAATACCCCGCAACCCCGAGCGCCAGCGCACTCTCCACATACACGTCCTCGCTGTGCGAAGTGAGAATCAGCACTTTAGTGTTCGGCTCAAGCTGCCGAATCTGTCGAGAGGCTTCCAGCCCATTGAGCTGCGGCATCGCAATATCCATGAGCACCACGGCCGGATGCAGCTGCCGAGTTTGCGCCACCGCCGCACGCCCATTATCGGCCTCGCCGACCACCTCGATATCGCACTCCGCTTCCAACAACTTCCGCAGCCCTTCGCGCACAATCCGATGATCATCGGCCAACAACACACGAATCCGTCGTTCCAGCTTTGCCATCACACACACACCCCTCTACTCATCCACCCAGCACCCCACATTATTTGGATAAACCTTGCCACGTTATCGGCTGGATAGCAATCAAATATCCACGGTGGCATACAGGGCGCATAACCCTCTTGCGCTGACTGGCAGCTCGCAGAAAGAAGGTGGCAGGTGTTAGGTGGTAGGGCGGAGAACCGCGAATGGGAATATTCCAACACGAAACCCGCGAAGAGCACGAAGGGAAAAGAGAAGCTGGTAGGTGTACGAAGGACAAGTCCGGGGTGGGGCCGCCGGACCCGCCGTCGGCCATGCCATGCACCCCGCACGCTTCTGCTGTTCTGGGGAGGAATGTCGGGCTGCGCCCAAGGTCGGGTTATACCCCATTTCGCGCGACCCCGTTTAGCTGCTACTCTTTTTGTAACCACTCAGGTATCAGGGTTCAGGGTTCGGGGAATACCTGACGATTCGCCCTTCTTTGTTCAACCAGATAGCCAGGCCCCAAACGCGCGACCGCTCTGGCGGTGAAATCCGGCCTGAACCCCGAACCCTG
>CAYSHQ010000271.1:0-3762 GCA_964430835.1 uncultured Lentisphaerales bacterium | reverse complement strand
CGTGGCCAGCAACTGCGCCCGACCATCCCCCCGTAGCAACGACAGCTCCACATGCGCGCCCTCGGCCTGACTCAAGCTTTCCAATACCGATCGCAAGCGCAGCACCACCAGCACAAAGCCGCGCAGCGGCGAACCAGGCTCCTTGCCTGTGAAGACCGGACGAAAGATCAGCACCCCCTTCTGTTTTTCCGTTTCCTGTACCAGCGTGATCGGCTCCGAAGCCGTGGCCAGCCCGGTACGGGCAGCCGTCTCCAGCGCCCTGCGTCGTAGCTCCTCCGACCCCACGTCATAGCCAACCGCCTGCAAATTGGGAACCAGCGGCTCCACGCAGAAAACCGGGTAATAACAGGCACGCCCGGCGGCAGGCTGTCGCGTGCCATCCGCCCCCTTCTGCCAGATGCCAAAATCGTCTCGCCCGGTATTACGAACCTGCGACTCCCACGCTTCCCGCTCAGTGGCAGGCACCGCCGGGATCCACTCCCACGCCTGCACCACCGTATTATTCCTCAGGTTTCTGGCCAAATACGCAAAGCCACCCTGCGTAATATCCGCGACCCCCTCCACGCTATTCGCCAACCCCTCCAGCTCCGTGTCGTCCAAAAGCCGGAAGGCTTCCGCCACCGCCGCCGTCCGTCCCAACGCCATCTGGGCGAAGACTTCCCGGTTAATCCGTCCTTCGCTCCAATAGATCACCCACGCGGTCAGGCCAGTCAAGGCCAGGCCAATCACAAAAGCCACCCCTGCTTCCAGATGGCGCAGCGCGCGTGCCGTCCCGCCGCGCTCACGACGCCGTAGCAGCCGGGTGCCCAGCAGCAATACAGCCACCAGGAACAACGCGCAGAACGCCGGGGGCCAAGCCGCACCCGCCAGACGCCAATACCAGTCGCGCGCGTCCAGATCTATCCCCAGGACGGCCAGTGTGGCCCCCCCTTTGCGATAGGCACCCGCACAGACAATCAGGTCCCCCACCCGTTCGACATACGTCGTCTTGGGTTCAATCGCCTTGCTCGCCGGGTTCTCATATTCATAATCCACCCAGCCTCGATCATGATCCATGGCCAGATCCCGGATCTCCCGCCGGAAATACTTCCCCCCCGCCCAATCCCTGCGGTCCAGCAGATTTTGCCCGATCAGTTCGGGTTTCACCGGATGCGCCAGCATGGTCATGCTCAGGTCATACACAAAGGCATACAGGTCCCCGTGGCAGAACGCCCCTTTGGGATCACGGATGGCCTGCAGCAGCGCCTCACGCCCCTGCGCCTGATAGAGCCCCACGGCCTTGCGCACCAGCGTGCGCGCCTCCGCCGGCACCGCGCCGTACACGGCCCGCGGCTGACGCGCCTGAATCGGCACGAAGACCGAGATCCGGCGGCCGGAGCGTGCGACACCGGCCCTACAACCTGCGGTATGCCCTGGCTGAACGCTCGACGGCCATCCTCGACTACCTGCGAATCCAGCCGCCCCGTCGGCGTCTCGCCCGGGGTGGACGTGGGCGCACCCGACATGAGCAGAAAAAGGGTCCCATCTGGACGGCGTCCCACCAGGTAGAGATTCTGGCAGGCGGGATTCGCACCCTGAATGGTTGCGCAGTACGTCCTGATCCGCTGGGCCTCGGGATTCTGCCCATCCGCAGCGGTGCCGGTGAGCCCCTTGATCGACTCGGCGCTCATGGCCTGCGCCAGCAACCGCGCCTGCTGGATCTGCTCCTGCCGCATGCTGTGATCGGCCTCGCGCGCGGTCCAGCAGGAACCGGCTACACCTGCCACCAGCAAAGCCAGCACCACCACGGTGAGCCTGACTTGCCACAACCATCCAAAAATATGCCTCATGCTGGTAATTATGCGCTCCCACGTTAGCACAAGCAGCACACGTATACCTCTACATACTCCCATCTTTCAGGCAGGCCGACAAGGTAAGAATGGCACCGGTCCCCTCCCCCCAGCACCGCGCCAGCTAAGCAGCGACTAGGCTTCGCGCCACTCCCCGTCATACAACTGGGCGCGCACATGCTCATCCGGTTCTTCGATGTGCATCCCGATATTAACCAGGATGCCGGCCGCGATGAAAGCCGTCAACAGATTCGAGCCGCCATAGCTAATGAACGGCAGGGCCAGCCCCTTGGTCGGCAGGCAGTCTGTCACCACGCCAATATTGAAAAACGCCTGGAACACCATCAGCACGGTCAGGCCAAAAGCCATCAGCCGACCCAGACGATCCGGCGCGCGCGTCGCAATCCACAGTCCGCAAACCAGGATCACGCCGAACGCCAGCAAGATCCCCAGCGTGGCAGGCAGCCCCCACTCCTCCCCCGCAATGGCATAAATGAAATCTGTATGCGCCTCGGGTAGATAATAGTGCTTCTGCATGCTGTTGTTCAGGCCAACCCCCCACTCGCCCCCGTTGATGAAAGCCAGCCGCGACTGCTCCACCTGATGCTTCTTGTCCGACGACGCCACGTCTTGCAACACCTGATCCACGCTTTTGCCCAGCAAACCGGCCAGTTGCTCCGTAATCCAGGAGGTCTGGCCGCACAACTTCACCACATACACCATCACACGCTCGCTGCGCACCTTGTCATGCAAAATCAACCCGAGGAACGCCAGGCACCCCAGAAACCCCGCACCAAACACATACACGAGCCGCACCCCGGCCACGAACATAATCCCCACCCCGACCACGGCCGTGACCAGCGTGGCCCCAAAGTCCGGCTCCCTCATCAACAAAAGCAGGAAAACGCCCAACACTATGACCGGCACGCAAAACCCCTTGCGAAAGGTACGCACCCGCCAGCCAATGGACGACAGCCAGACCGAGAGCAGCACCACCGTGGCCACCTTGGCCAGTTCGCTGGGCTGAAAGCGCACGGCACCATACCCCACCCACCGGTTACTCCCGTGCGAACGGATGCCAATGCCGGGGACAAAAACCGCCACCAGCCCCAGAATTACTACGACCAGCAACACGACCAGCAACCAGCGATGCCGGAACCAGAGATGATAATCGAACCGTGCCGCGGCAAACCCCATCGCTACCGCCAGTACCATCCAGATCAACTGGCGAATCAAAAAAAAGTGCGAGTCGCCAAAGTTATTGGCGGCTCGCACAGAACTGGCCGAAGCCACGAAGATCAGCCCGATCCCCGCCAACGCAGCCACGCACGTTACTAACGCGACGATTACCTTGCGCATGGCGGGGAGTAGCTACTTCCGGTTCGAATTAGGGCGTCGGGGCGGCCACGACCGGGATCTTCAACACCTGCCCAACCTGCAGGTCGGGCGTAGCCAGGTTGTTCAGCGCCTTCAACTCCGTCGGGCTCACGCCCCAACGGATCGCCACCGCGAACAGATCTTCACCTTCCCTAACGGTATAGGTCTTGGGCTCCATGGCGGCCGGAGCCGCCGTCGGAGCCGGAGCCCCAGGAGCCGCTGCCGCAGCCGGAGCCGCCGGAGCGCCCGGAGTCGCTTCCACCGGAGGCAGCGGAATCGCACCCGCATCCGCGGGCGGCGCCATCGCCGCCGGCGTTGCTTCCACCGGCGCCGCCGGAGCGGCCGCCGGTGCTGCGGCAGCCGAGGCCGCTGCGTTATCACCCTTGACCGGAATGACCAACTTCTGGCCGATCTTCAAGACGGATTTCTCCGTGAGATTGTTGGCCTTCATCAGGTCGGCGCGCTTCACGTGATGCGACGCCGCGATCGTGGGCACACTGTCCCCCTTCTTGACGGTATACTTCCCATCGCCCGCCGTCGCTTCCGCCGGCTTGGC
>CAYSHQ010000270.1:0-3764 GCA_964430835.1 uncultured Lentisphaerales bacterium | reverse complement strand
CCAGGCTGGATGTTGTGGATCTGCACGGCCAATCCGATGACCAATATTGGCGCGATCAGGACCCGCGCCAACGTGTGCGCGCGGTACAAATCAACCGGGAGGTGGCTTTTGGGCGAGCACGTTCTACACTCCGACTTCAGAGAGTTCTTGAGGTTGTTGAACGACGCGGGCGTTGAATACCTGCTGATTGGGGGCTATGCCGTCGCTTACCACGGATACCCTCGGACGACGGCGGACATGGATGTTTGGGTGGCCATCTCGCCGGAGAATGCCACTAGGCTCGTGGACGTCTTTCGCCAGTTCGGCATGGCGGACCCGACCGTGACGCCCGAGCTGTTCCAGCAACCCGGCAAGATTATTCGCATGGGCATACCGCCCATGCGAATTGAGGTACTGACGGAAATCGACGGGGTCTGCTTCGCCCAGTGTTTTGCCGCCCGCGAAGTCGTCACACTTGACGGGCAGAAGGTCAACCTGATTTCGCTGGCGCACCTTCGGAAGAATAAGAAAGCTTCCGGACGGCACAAGGATCTGGACGATCTTGAACACCTGCCGAAACGGCAAACCAGGCCGTCCATTCGTACTTGGCGCGGCGCGCTAAAACGGCAATGATACACGCGCACCAGGCGATGCACCCGCGGCTGTAACAAGGTTTGGGGCAGTCCAAGGTGCAGGCCGCTGGTGATCGCTGACGATCAACAAAATTGTTATCAGCAGCCTTGATTATTTGCACGACGCCTACCGTCACGGCTCAGCAGCTGCGAGGTATTGTCCATGGCGCCTACGGGCCACGGCCAGCAGCGGCTGCAGCCGTTGGTTCGCAGCCATAATCGTTGTTTGGGGCGGCCACAAAAAGCACAAAAGTCTCAAAATCAAAATTCTTTGTGAATTATGTGCCTTCTGTGGCCAACTCTCGGTGATTGAATCGACCTGTCCCATTTGAAGTCCGCAGAAAACGTTCCATCATTTTTGGGTGCGAACAGCTTTATGCGCGCATAGACTTCTTGTCAGCGAACAGGGGTCAGAAGGCCAGCGGGCAGGCCGGCCACGACTCCTGAACCGGCCGCTAGCCGCCCTTGGTCCCCTGATAGATGCGCACCGAACCGAAAGTCAGGGGTGTGGTCTGCACATCCGTGAACCCGGCCTGCTGAAACCATTGGCAGACCACCGCGGGCGCGGGGAAGGCCTGGATGGAGTCGAGCAGATAGACATACGCCTGGCGCTGCGATAAGAGCCAGGCCAGCCCCGGCACCACCAGCCGCGTAAAGATCCGGTAGCCTACCCGCATCAGCCACGACTCCGGCACCGCCAGTTCCAAAACCACACAGCGGCCACCCGGACGCAGCACGCGGCACCATTCCACCAGCGCGGCCGGCCGATTACTGAGATTGCGCAGCACAAAGCCGCTGATGACACCGTCCAGGGAGCTGTCCGCAAACGGTAGCGCCAGCGCATCGCCCTGCTGCAAGGTGATGGAGGCCGCCAGGCCCGCCTGCGCGATGCGGCGGCCCCCCTCGTGCAGCATCGCCGCCGAGAAATCGAGCCCGTTGACCGTCAGCGCGCCGGCGGGAAAGCGCCGCGCCAGCGCGAGGCTGAGCGCCCCCGTACCGCAGCCGGCATCCACATACTGCCCCCCCGCCCGCACCTGTAGCCGGTCCACAGCCTCGCGGCGCCAGGCGTGATCGCGCCCCAGCGAGATGATGGTATTCAGCAGGTCATAGCGCCGGGCAATGGCGTCGAACATCCGGCGGTTCTCGTCGGGTGGGATCAGGGCTTGCTGCGCAGCAGGCGGGCTTTTCATGTGTCAAAAACCTCGATGATCCGGTAGTCCGAATCGCGGCGCGCCGGCACGAAACCGGCGGCGCGGATCTGCGCTTTGACCTGCGGCACGGTGATGCTTCGCGCGTGGCCGGTGGTCTTGAGCACGTTCTCCTCCACCAGGATGCCGCCAAAGTCATCCGCGCCAGCCAGCAGCCCCAGCGCGCCAGCATTCTCGCTCTCCGAGAACCAGGAGGACTGGATGTGCGTGAAGTTGTCCAGCACCAGCCGCGCCACGGCAATCAGGCGCACATACAACGCCGGATGCGCCGGGTGCGGCACCATCCGGCTGAGTGGCGAGCGCCCGGGCTTGAAAGACCAGGCGATGAACGAAGCGAAGCCGCCGGTGCGATCCTGCAGTTCGCGCAACCGGAAGAGGTGTTCGATGATCTCCGCCTCGGTCTCCAGGTGCCCGTACATCATGGTGGCGGTGGTGCGGAACCCAAGCCGATGCGCCGTCTCCATGATCTCCAGCCAGCGACTGGCACTGCATTTAGTTGGGCTGACCACCTGCCGCACGCGCTCGGTCAAGATCTCGGCACCGCCGCCGGGGATGGTGTGGACCCCTTCGTCCCATAACGTGCGCAGCACAAACTCGATCGTCAGCCCTTCGAGGCGCGCCACGGTGTCCAACTCCATGGGGCTGAACGGATGAATATGGATGCCGGGGCAGGCCGCACGGATGGCGCGCAAGTAGGCGACGAGCCGCGCGAGGGTGACGCCGGAGTGCGCGCCGCCCTGCAGCAGCACGGTGGTCGCGCCCTGATCCGCCGCCTGCCGTACGCGAGCGGCCAGTTCTTCGGCCGTCAGCAGATATGCATCCGGCGCCTGCTCGTCGCGATGGAAGGCGCAGAAAGTGCAACGCGTCTGGCAGATGTTCGTGTAGTTCGGGTTGGTATCCAGAACAAAGGAAACGAGGCCGCCCGGGTGGTGCCGCAGGCGCGCCGCATGGGCCCGAGCCATCAGTTCCCCCAGCGGCGCGCTTTGCAACAAGTGCAGGGCGGCGGCGCGGTCGAGGCGTTCAGCCTGCGCCGGCGCGGTTGGCGCGCGCGGCGGCTCACGCCAGGCGCGATATTCGTCCAGCACGGCCGTGGCTTTCTGCAAAAAGAAGGTTTGGCCGTCGAGATCGGCCGGTGTCAGCACCCGGCGCATCCCTTGCAGATAGGCAACCATGGCCGCGCGTGACAGCCCCAGGCGCTGGGCTTCCACGCCGGCGCACTGTTCTACGAGGGCGCCGTCGTGGGCGTCGAGTGCGCCCAACCAGGCTAGGAGTGCAGCCTTTTGCGCGGCGGGTGCCTCGCGCCGCACCACCCAGCGGCAGAAGACCAGCGGTTTCTGGAAGCGCGCATGCCAGAGCGTGGCCAGATCATAGCGGCAGGGAAAATCCGGCGACTCATCCACGCTCAGCGCCTCATCCCCGATCACGAGGATCGCATCCGCGTTGTGGCGGGTGGCGGTCGGGGTGGGGAGCGCCGCGGCGGGCCGGTCCTCGCGCAACAACAGATAAAGCAGGAGCACGGATGTAGCGGACTGGCCGGTCAGGTAAACCCGGTGCGCCGCCGTAAGCTCTGCGAGTGGCAGGCGCGTATAGAGCAGCACCGACCCAACGCTCCCGCTGGCGGCCACGCCATACTGCCCCAGCGGCTCCACCAGATCGTGCAAAGCGGGCAGCGCCCCGGTGGGGAGCGCGGCGGCCACCACTCGCCCCTCGCGCAGCGCCTCCACCGAGAGCCGCGGCGTCAGATAGAGCATGGCAAACCCCTCCGGGCACCCCAAGGCGCGCACCGGCGCCATGTTGGCATACGGAAGCATGGAGAGATAAGCCTGTGGCACCGTCATCTGCCTTTCCATAACAAAACGGGGACATGATAGCGCGTGGCCGGTAAGTTGGCATGGTCTTTTCCTGAAAACCTGGTTCTGCGTACTCCCCGCCGGGCGGAAGCGAG
>CAYSHQ010000269.1:0-3772 GCA_964430835.1 uncultured Lentisphaerales bacterium | reverse complement strand
CAAAGGGAAGTTCAAATTACGGGTCTAGGTTCATTCGCGGTTACGCCCTTCCTGTCGCGCACCTCCGCTCAGCGGTGCTGCTGCCGGTAGGCCGTGGGGGAAAGGCCCAAGGCGGCCGTGAATTGGCGGATGAAGTGGCTATGATCATAAAAGCCGCATTGCAACGCCACTTCAATGATCTTGGTCGTGCTGCCCACCAGCATCTGGCAGGCTTTGTTCACGCGCAATCGGATCAGGTATTGCATGGGCGTCACCTGAAAGAGTGACTTAAAGCGCCGCTCAAACTGGCTGACCGAGAGGTGGACCAGCGCCGCTAGCTGCGGCACGCTGATCGGCTCGCGAAAATGCTGGTCCATGTGTTCCATGACCACCGACATCTCCTGATACCGCCCGGCGGTCACCGTGGCGCGTGCCAGATCGCGCGTGAACCCCGCCAGGCCGATCACCCCGCCCTGGGCATTCCGGATGGGAACCTTAGTCGTGACATGCCAACTAATGCTCCGGTCGGCATTGGGCACCAGCTCCACCCGGCTGGCCATGGGCTGACCACGCCGCATCACCTGCCGGTCATCCTGTACGAAATGCTGCGCCAGCTCGCGCGGCGCAAAGTCGAAATCCGTCTTGCCCAGGAGCTCCGCCAGCCGCCGCGCCCCTAGCATCTCTACAAAGGCCGGGTTCGCGTAGACGAACTCGCTCTTCCGGTTTTTTACAAAGAAACTGACGTCCGGCAGATAGGCAAAAAGCTTCATAGCCTCATGCAGCAACGGGTCAGCGGACCGGGGGGGCAGATTAGCCATGCCGAGAATATACACAAAGATGCGTGTTTCATGCAATACGCCAGTCCGCGCGCTTATTAGCATATCCCAACCGCCCAATTCAGGCGGACGGCAACGAAGCGGCAGAAAAAGGAGTGGTTATGCACACAAAGAAAGCATTGGTCGTCTGGGGCGGCTGGGATGGCCATACGCCCGAGCAATCGGTCAAGCTGTTCATGCCGTGGCTCGAGGAACAAGGTTTCGCCGTGGAGGTTTCGGCGACGTTAGACGCCTACCTGGACGCGGAGAAGCTGAAGGGGCTGTCGCTGATCGTGCAGTGCTGGACCATGGGCAAGCTCACGGGCGACCAGAGTAGGAACCTCCGCGAGGCGGTGGCCGCCGGCGTCGGCCTGGCCGGCTGGCATGGGGGGATCATCGACTCGTTCCGGGAAGACACCGAGTACCAGTTCATGACCGGTGGCCAGTGGGTGGCGCACCCCGGCAACGGCATCCCGTCGTACGCGGTGAAGATCGCGGACCGGACGCACGAGATCACGCGGGGCCTCAAGGATTTCGTGCTGCCGGACACCGAGCAGTACTACATTCACTACGACCCGGGTGTGCAGGTACTCTGTACCAGCACGTTTACGGGGCAGCACGGCGATGCCTCGCAATACCCGGCCGGCACGGTGATGCCGTATGCCTACACGCGGACGTGGGGCCAGGGACGCGTCTTTGTGGCCTGCTGGGGGCATACGTTCAAGGACTTCGAGGTGCCCGAGGCGCGGGAAATCGTGCAGCGCGGCCTGTTGTGGGCGGCAAAAAAGTAATGCGAAAGAGTGGTTGAACATGGCAAATCGTAAAATTCGGATGGGGATGGTCGGCGGCGGACGGGGTGCCTTCATCGGGGCCGTGCACCGCATGGCGGCGGCCATGGACGGACAGATCGAGCTGGTTTGCGGCGCTTTCAGCGCCGATCCGGCCAAGTCCCAGGCGTCCGGCGCAGATCTCTGCCTGCCGGCCGACCGCGTCTATGCTTCCTATGCAGAAATGTTCCAGCGCGAGCAGGCGCGCGCCGCCGCCGAGCGCATGGAGTGCGTCTCGATCGTCACGCCGAACCACATGCACTACCCGGTGGCGAAGCTGGCGCTGGAGCACGGCTTCCACGTGATCTGCGACAAGCCGCTCGCGTTCAACCTCAAGGAGGCCCGCGCTCTGGCGGCCCTGGTGCGCAAAACCGGCCTGATCTTTGCCCTGACCCACAATTACACCGGCTACCCCATGGTCCGGCAGGCGCGCGAGCTGGTGCGCTCCGGCCAACTGGGGAAGATCCGCAAGATCGTGGCCGAATACCCGCAAGGGTGGCTGGCTTCGCTGCTGGAAGCCTCTGGCCAGAAGCAGGCCGACTGGCGCACCGATCCCAAGCGCGCCGGCGCCAGTTGCTGCATGGGCGACATCGGCACGCATGCGGAGAACCTGGCGGAGTACATCACCGGGCTGCAGATTGAGTCCGTCTGCGCCGAGCTGACCACCTTCGTCAAGGGGCGGAAGCTGGATGATGACGGCAACGTGTTGCTGCGTTTCAAGGGTGGCGCGCGCGGGATCCTCTTTGCCAGCCAGGTCTCGATTGACGAGGAGAATGCTCTGGCAATCCGCGTGTACGGCGAGAAGGGTGGTCTGGAGTGGCACCAGGAAGAGCCCAACACCCTGCTCCTCAAGTGGCCGGATCAGCCGCGGCAGCTATTACGCACCGGCGGCTATCCGCACCTCTGCGAGGCTGCGCGCCAAGCCACGCGCCTCCCGCCCGGCCATCCCGAAGGTTATCTGGAGGCCTTTGCCAACCTCTACCGCAGCTTCGCCGCGGCTGTGGCACTGGCACAGGACGGCAAGAAGGTGCCAGCCGCGGCCCTGGATTTCCCGACCGTGGCAGATGGCGTCCGCGGCATGGCTTTCATCGAGACGGTGGTAAAAAGTTCGAAAAGTAAACAAAAGTGGGTCAAGATGCCGGCCCTGTAGTCGGCCGACGCAAAGGAGCTTTGATCATGGCACGTATGGTTACACTCTTCACGGGACAATGGGCAGATCTCAAGCTGGCGCAGCTTTGCCAGAAGGCGAAGTCCTTCGGCTACGAGGGCCTGGAACTGGCCTGCTGGGGCGACCACCTCGAAATCGACAAGGCCGATGCCGCCTATTGCCGACAGAAGCTTGCCTTGCTAGCTGAGCATGGCCTGCAGCTTAAGGCCATCAGCGCACACCTGGTGGGACAGGCCGTCTGCGACCGGATTGACGAGCGGCACCAGAGCATCCTGCCGCTGCATATCTGGGGGGATGGCAACCCCGAGGGCGTACGCCAGCGCGCCGCCCAGGAGGTCATCCAGACCGCCAAGGTCGCGAAGCTCCTAGGCGTGTCGGTGGTCAATGGGTTCACGGGCAGCTCGATCTGGCCGCTGCTCTACGCCTTTCCGCCGGTCACGGGCACCATGATTGAGGCCGGCTTCCAGGATTTTGGCAAGCGCTGGAAGCCGATCCTGGATGCGTATCAGAAGCTTGGTGTTAAGTTCGCGCTGGAAGTGCACCCCACCGAGATCGCCTTTGATATCGCCTCGGCGGAGCGCGCCATCGCAGCGGTGGACGGCCACCCGGCGTTCGGCTTCAACTATGATCCCAGCCACCTGGGGTACCAGGGCGTGGATTATGTGGCGTTTATCGAACGGTTCCGCGACCGTATCTTCCATGTGCACATGAAGGACGTGGCGTGGCGCCAGACGCCGGGGCCGTCCGGCGTTTTCGGCGGGCACCTGGCCTTTGGCGATGCGCGGCGCTTCTGGGATTTCCGCTCGCTCGGCCGCGGCAACGTGGATTTCGAGCGCATCATTCGCGCCTTGAATACCATTGGCTATGACGGTCCGCTCTCGGTGGAATGGGAAGACAGCGGCATGGATCGTGAACACGGGGCACGGGAGGCCTGCGCGTTCGTCCAGCGCCTTGATTTCACGCCATCGCGGGTCGCCTTTGAT
>CAYSHQ010000268.1:0-3775 GCA_964430835.1 uncultured Lentisphaerales bacterium | reverse complement strand
GCCCCGGATTCGCGCAGGTTGCGGATGTGGAACTCGGCCACATCGTGTTTGATCCCCATGGCCGCAAATACGATCACAAACCCGGCGGTTTCGTTCAGGAGCCGCGCCTGCCGGATAATCTGCGCCGCCAGGCGGTCATGCGGCAGTCCGTTCCCGGAGAAGATCGGCAGCTTCTGCCCCCGCACCAGGGCGTTCATGCCGTCCAGGGCGGAAATGCCGGTCTGAATGAATTCGCGCGGATAACGCCGGGCCACCGGGTTAATGGGGAGCCCGTTGACGTCGCAGAGCTGCGCGGCAAGGGGGGCGGCCCCCCCGTCCGTAGGGCGCCCAAGACCATCGAAGATCCGGCCGAGCATGTTCTGGGCTACCGGCAGACGGAAGCTTTCGCCCAGGAAGCGGGCTCGCAGGGAGGCGTTGGCGAGGCCGCTGGTGCCTTCCAATACCTGCACCACGGCCTGCGCCTGCGAGATCTCCAGCACGCGACCGAGCCGGGGACGCCCTGTGGCATCGCGAATTTCAACCAGTTCGTCGTAGCCGACGTCCCGTACGCGCTCGATGATGACGAGCGGCCCTTCAATCCGGGAGGCGCCCGTGTACTGCAGTCCATGGTCCGGCACCGTGAATTTCATTGGCTTCATGCGTGGCTTCCCGCAGCCTGGGCCTGTTCGGTCGCCAGTTGGTTCAGTTCATCCGTCAGCGCCTGTTCCAGGTGCGCCAGGCCCGTCAGTTCATCGTCGCCGTACGTGGACTTGGCGTGCAGCAGCCGTGGGATGGTGGCGAGGCTGCGCAGCTTTCCCATTGGCATCCCCGCTTCGATCAACGCCTGGGCGCGCCGATAGAGCGTGAGGATGATGCGCAGCAGCGCCACCTGACGTTCCGGCGAACAAAACATGTCCTTGGCGTCAAAGGCGTTTTGCGTGAGGAAGCCGTCCTTGAGCAGTTCCGCGATGAAGACGATCAGTCGTTGCGCATCCGGTAGCACGTCTGGCCCCACGAGTTTGATGATCTGCTGGAGCCGATCTTCGCGTTGCAGCAGGGCGAGCGTCTCCTGGCGCAGTTCGCTATAGCCGGGGGCTCTGGCCTCCCACCATGCGCCGACGTCCTCCACGTATTCGGAATAGGAGTGGAGCCAGTGGATGGAAGGGTAGTGGCGCGCGTTGGCCAGTTCCGTGTCGAGCGCCCAGAAACAGCGGGTAAAACGGCGCGTGTGCTGGGTGACCGGTTCCGCAAAGTCGCCGCCCGGCGGACTGACCGCGCCGACTATGCTGACAGACCCCGGGCCGCCGCTCCGTGTGATCACGGCGCCCCCGCGCTCGTAGAACTGTGCCAGTCTGCTCGGCAGGCTGGAGGGGAAACCCTCCTCGGCCGGCATCTCCTCCAGCCGCGCCGCCAGTTCGCGCAACGCTTCCGCCCAGCGGCTGGTGGAGTCGGCCAGTACCGCGACGTGCTTGCCCATGTCGCGGTAATACTCCGCGAGCGTGATGCCGGTATAGATGGAGACCTCGCGCGCCGCCACCGGCATGTTCGACGTGTTGGCAATCAGGATGGTCCGCTCCATCAGCGGTCGTCCGCTACGCGGGTCCGTGAGTGCCGGGAAGTCGCGCAAGACCTCGGTCATCTCATTGCCGCGCTCGCCGCAGCCGATAAAGACGATGATTTCGGCATCGCACCACTTTGCCAACTGGTGCTGGGTAATGGTTTTGCCGGTGCCGAAACCGCCGGGGATCGCGGCGGTGCCGCCTTTACCCAGCGGAAAGAGCGTGTCAATGATGCGTTGCCCGGTGAGGAGTGGTTGGGTAATACGTAGGCGCTCCCGGATGGGACGTGCGACCCGTACCGGCCACTTCTGCAGCATGGTTAGCTCGCGCAAACCCGCGGGGGTCTCGATGACCGCCACGGGCTCGAGCAGCGTGTAGGCACCGGCGGAGACGATCGAGCGGATCACGCCGCCTATGTCCGGCGGCGCCAGGACGCGGTGCGTCACAAGGCCGGTCTCAACCACATCGCCGAGCGCCTCTCCCCCGGCCAACGGCTCGCCGGGTCGTCGTACAGGGGTGAATGACCATTTCTTCGCCAAGTCCAGCGCGTCCATCTTCTCGCCGCGCCGGATCCCGGGGGCGCTGCGCGTCAGCAGTCCGGGTAACGGACGCTGGATTCCGTCAAAGATTCCGCCGAGCAACCCGGGGCCGAGCCAGACGGAGAGCGGGGCCCCGGTGCGTTGTACGGGTGCGCCGGGTTTTATCATCGTTGTGTCTTCGTACACCTGAATCGTTGCGCGATCGTCCATCAGCCGGACAACTTCACCCACGAGACCGAGTTCACCAACTTGTACGACCTCATACATCTGTGCGCCGGACATCCCACCTGCGGTTACCGTGGGACCGCTGACGCCCAGCACGTAAGAGCCTTGGTCTGGCTTCATGTTTGGACTCCCACGGCCGGATCCTCGTGGAGCAACCCGGTTTGTACGGCGAGCTGCCGACGCAACTCCGGCCACAACCGCTCCAGCCGGGCCAGCAGACGGTTATCCCACCTTTGTCGACCCTCAGCGTCCTCGAGCAGGACGCCGCCTTCTGCCACGGCGTCATCCGCCATCAGGGTGAAATCCGAGGGCTGCCGCCCCGTCTGTTGCACCATGGCCTCCCTGACTTGCGCGTCAACCTGTTGCAGGTCGGCCGCAGCCACCTTCATGATCAGGACGCGCCCGGTCATGCCGCGCGCGGCCGCGATGCTCAACGTCTGGAGCACTTCCCGGACCGGATAAGCTCGTGCCAGGATCTTTTGCCGGACTTGTTCGCGGATCGATTCCAGCACCTCCTCGATACGTGTCGCTTCCAGGCGTCGAACTTCGCTAGCCACCGTTGCCAGGATGGCGTCCCGGCGTGCAGTAGCTTCAGCCTGCGCCCGGTGCAGCTGCTGATCGCGCGATCCGTGCGTTTCAGCCATGGCCGCTTCGCATAGCGCCTCGGCTTCTGCTTGCGCAGCATCCAGCATGGCCACGCTCTGTCGCTCCGCTTCCGCAAGGACTTCTGCGCAGAGCAGTTCAGGGGCGTTGTCTGCGAAAGGTATCATGAATGGTTCCTCGGTTGGCCTCTAATGAGATGCCGACCGCTTCCTGTACAAGGCACCAGAGACTTTTGCGGCCGGGGAGGGGACCGCCGGAATCCGGGATCTCGACGAGCAAGGGACGCTCGCGCTCCAGCCGGAACCGCTCCACTAACGGACGGATCTGCTCGGCGCATTGCTCGGTGATAATAATGATGCCGCAGTCGGACTGCGCCGCGGCCGCCGTAATGGCGCGGGTGATCTCTTCCGGTGATATCACCGTCTCGCCAGCCACACCGGCAAGGCGGAAACCGCGCACGGTGTCTTCATCGGCTATACAGTAGAATCTCATACGCCTCCTCAATTGAGTAACAAGCGTCTTGTTCCAGGGCGACCCCGTTTCAGATCTTCTGCAACAGCATCATGGCAACGGCAAAACCCAGCACGGCTAACCCTTCGGCCAGGGCGACGAAGAGGATGCTTCGCGTGAGAAGCTCCGGTTTCTCTGCGGCGGCGCCCATCGCGGCTGCTCCGATCTTGCCGACGGCATGGCCCGCCCCCAGCACACTGATGGCGATGGTCAGCGCTGCGGATATGGCCAGCCCGACCGCTCGGTACACGCTTCCTGTATCCGTCGCAAGCGTGGTCTTCCCGGCCTCGGCGGCGAGCGCCTGCGTGCCAGGCAGGATCAGCGCCGCCAGGACCACGCCAGCCGAATTGGATAGCTTTT
>CAYSHQ010000267.1:0-3780 GCA_964430835.1 uncultured Lentisphaerales bacterium | reverse complement strand
TCGCCGTAGTCGTCAACCGGGTTCTGCCGTCGCGAGACGTGTCCTGAGTAGTTACGAAACACCTATGCCCCGAACCCTGAACCCTGAACCCTGTCACCTGTCCCCTGTCCCCTGAACCCTGAACCCTATGTCTGTCGATAAACAAAAAAATGAGTCGAAACCCAAGCCGTCGCGCCCGGCTGCCGGGCTGGATGGGCTGCTGGCGCTGGTGGTGCTGACGGTGCTGATGGCCTATGCCTCGGTGCTGGCCGTGAAGGTTTCCAACGCGCCGGTCTTGCCGTGGGTACATGTGGCGCCGCTGGCGCTATTTTTGTTGTCGGTGTTTCTGGTGCGGCTGGTGCTATGGGCCTGCCGCTATCGCGGGGATGCGGGGATCGTGGCGGGCACCCTGTTGCTGGCAGGTGTGGGGATGGTGGTACGGTTACGTGTGGGCGCGTATGCGGGCGGATTGCTGGACCTGGTCCCCTTTGCGCTGGGCATTGGTCTCTTTCTGCTGGCGCTGGTGGTAGCTGGCAAGGGGCGCGTGGCCGCCTGGGGGGTGCTGCAGTGGCCGTCCTATCTGGCGGGCATGGCGCTGCTGGCGGTGGTAATTGTCTTCGGCCAGCGCTTCCGCGGCGGCTTGTTCCTGCCGGGAAATTACAACCCCACAGAGCTGGCCAAGCCCTTGCTGGTACTCTTCCTGGCCGCCTTTCTCGGACAGCAGAAGAAGGTCCTGGCGAGTACGCTGGCGGGATTCCCGGTGCCGCCGTTAGCCTCGTTGCTCCTGCTGGGGGCGCTGTGGGGGGTGCCGCTGGTGCTCTTTGTCATGATGGGCGACCTGGGGCAGGCCATGCTGATGGGCGGCGTGCTGGTCTGCATGCTCTATGTCGCTACGCGCAAGGCCGGGTGGCTGCTGGCCGGCGGCTTGGCGATGGTGGCGCTGGGGGCACTGGGCGGGTATCTCTCGGCGCATGCCCAGGTGCGTGTGGCGATCTGGCGCGATCCGTTTGCCGACCCAATGGGGCGCGGGTGGCAGGTGTTGCAAGGGTTGTCGGCCCTCTACGCCGGTGGCATGTGGGGGAGCGGCTTTGGCTTCGGCTCGCCCGGGGCTGTACCGATTGTCTCCTCGGACTTCATCTATGCGGCCCTGGGTGAGGAGAGCGGCTGGGCCGGTTGTGCACTGGTGCTGGCCACGCTGGGGATCTTCTGCACCCGCTGCTGGCGCGCGGCCGCGAGCGCCAGCACCCCCTTTGTCGTGGCATTGGGTGCCGGCCTGACCGCCTGCATTGCAATCCAGGCGCTATTGAATGTGGCGGGTGTTACCAAGGCCTTGCCGCTGACCGGCATCACCTTGCCGCTCATCAGCCATGGCGGCAGCAGCCTGGTCACCACCTTTCTCATGGCGGGCTTGCTGGCTGCGATTTCGGAGAAGAAGTAAAGGGGGTTCGTATGGCGGATTTCACCGGCAAAGTCGGGATTGTCACGGGTGGGGCGCAGGGGATCGGACAGGGGATTACCCGACGGCTGCTGGCCGATGGAATGACCGTGGTGGCGGCAGACTGTGATGCTGAGGCTCTACAGGAACTGCAGCGGGAAGTAGGCGGCGACTCGCGGCTGATCACGCTGCCGACCGATGTGACGCGCGCAGAGGATGTCCGGCGGCTGGTGGAGACAACGGTGCAGCAGTGCGGTCGTCTGGATGCGCTGGTGAACAATGTGGGGATCGGGATCAACAAGCCTGTGGAAGAGTTGGCCCTGGCGGAATGGAACCAAGTCCTGGCCACCAACCTGACCTCCATGTTCCTGACGGTCAAGTATGCTGCGCCACATTTGCGCCGTGTGGAGGGGGCGATCGTAAACATCGCCTCCACGCGGGCGCTGCAGTCGGAGGCTAATACCGAGGCCTACAGCGCCTCCAAAGGGGGCGTAGTGGCGCTCACGCACGCCTTGGCCGTGAGCCTGGGGCCGGCGGTCCGGGTCAATGGCATCTGCCCGGGGTGGATCGAGGTGGGCGACTGGCAGAAAACCGCACGCCGGCAGGAACCACGGCACAGCGCGGCTGATCGCCAGCAGCATCCGGCCGGACGCGTGGGCACACCCCAGGACATTGCCGCCATGACCGCCTTTCTGCTCTCCCCGGAGGCCGGGTTTATCACCGGCCACTGCTTACCCGTGGATGGAGGCATGACAATCAAGATGCTCTACGTGTAGTAGGCCGCCCGGTCCCGTATTGCATTGGCCTATGGCATCGCGCATACTATTTGTTTTCGCGCTGCCTAAGTAATCGGCTCACAAAATGAATACGATCTTCGCATGGTTTGGGTTGTGTCGCTGGCGCAGGGCCGTCTGGCTGCTCGTGGCGTGGGGCGGTCCGATCCTGTCGTGGGCAACGGGGGTCCCAGTACCGGCGTGGGCGACGTCGAGCGTCTCTTCGGCCATGTGCCAGGGGAGCAAGCTACACCTGGTGGCCACGGGGGAAGTGGCCGTGGCGTATGAGCGGGTGTATGGCGCCTTGATGCACAGCAATGTGCTGGATGAGATCGCGTCGGTTTATCTACATGAGCTACCGGCCGGTGAGAAACCCAGCCTGGTCGTCACGCCGCGCGAGGGACGGGGGCGCTACGCCGTGGACTGGCAGCAGAAGCGCGCGGATGTGCAGGATGTCTGGCGCCATACGGACACGAATAGCTTTTTTGAAGGCGGCTATGTCATGACAGGCCGGCGCTATTTCGGCACCTTCGAGACGGTACTGGTGGTGCATGTACAGCGGACACCGACAGGGCATGCCAACTTCCGGGCCGATGTGCTGATCTATCCCCACAATGGCCTGCTCCGCTATAGCGTAACCCATCTGCTACCGGTGGATGCCTATTTCCGCAGGACGATGCAAGAGATGGGGGCGAAGATCCGGCATATCTGCACCGTGCTGAGCCTGCGCATGCATGCAACGCCCGGCGTACGTTGACCAGAACGCCGCCTCATAATCAGGCCGCTTTTCTTGCTGATTAGGCGCCTCTCCACGCGCAGCTCATGCTACGCGGGTCGTTTATTGGCGGCGGTGCGGGCTGTGCGCGCAGCCAGCTGTTTAACCAGCGCCGGAGCGAGCATCCATTCCAGCCGGATACGCGGACGCCATGCCGCCAGGTTCTCGCAGTGGAAAACGGCGAGGCTCGATTTGTGGAACCAAATGGCATCTTCCGTCTGACTGTCGAGCAAGGTGCCGGCCAGGGTGCCGATGGAGGGGAGATGCCCGACAGCCAATACGTGTTCCCCACCGGCACCGCAGATGGCGGCCCAGGCCGCGTCCGGTGTGCCATGGGGCTGCAGCGCTTCTACTGTACGGATCTTGTTGCGCTGTGCCAGGGTCTGCAACACCAACCCGGCGGTCTCGCGGGCGCGTTCCAGCGGGCTGGCCAGCACAACGTCAAACTTCACGCCGAGTTGCTGCAGCACGTTGCCCACACGAATCGCCTGTCGCCGCCCCCGCTCGGTCAGCGGACGGTCGCTATCGCGGGTGATCCCGTTCTCGCCGACGTTCATGGCTTCGGCATGCCGTAAGAGGTAAAGAGTCATGCCGCAGATTCTGGCAAGGAGTGGCACCGGGTGCAAGACGTAATGGCGCACCCCTGAACTGCGGAAGATTGGGGGGGTGGATGCTTGGAAGGATGGAGAAAACGCGGAACCATGCAGTCTCTTGCGAGTCATAGGAGGGTACGCCACATCAAGCGGGGATTGAGGAATTGTAACTACTCAGGAGGGAAGGGTTCAGGGTTCAGGCCGGATTTCACCGCCAGAGCGGTC
>CAYSHQ010000266.1:0-3786 GCA_964430835.1 uncultured Lentisphaerales bacterium | reverse complement strand
CGCGCGGTAGCGGCAACGCAGAGCGTCGCGGAACCGACCGGCGCGACGATGCTCGCGGTATGAGTCGGCCTGATACCCGGATGCTTTGTTCGTCTTGCCGGCGGCCCTTCACGGTGGCGCAATTTCTTCACGCGCGTTGCGCGTCAATGGCCGGTCGAGCCAAACCCGCCCTCGCCGCGCACCGTGGCCGAGACCGCCTGCACCTCCACTACCGCCGCGCGCACCACCGGCGCAATCACCATCTGCGCAATGCGCATCCCCACGGTTACGGCAAACGGCTCGCTGCCGTGATTGATCAGGATCACACCCACCTCGCCGCGATACCCCTCGTCAATCGTCCCCGGCGCATTCAGCAGGGTGATGCCATGCTTGAGAGCCAGGCCGCTACGCGGGCGCATCTGCGCCTCGGTGCCGGCGGGCAACTCCATGATCAGCCCGGTGCGCACCAGGCGGCGCGCACCAGGCAGAATCTCGCACTTCTCACACGCGCATACATCTAAGCCGGCATCGCCGGGGTGCGCATAGCACGGCAGCACGGCCGCGGGCAGAACCCGTTGAAAGCGAATCGTCATATCCCCTCCACCATCGCCATCCAGGGCTTGTTAAAAAAGGCTCTTAATCGCATTCACGGCGCCTTTGCCGGCATCCACGGCACCCTTGCCGACATCCTTGGCCGCATCCACGCCAGCTTTGGCGCCTTTGCCAAGGAGATCGCCCGCCTGCTCGACCACTTTGCCCACACTGCTGATCATTTCCATAAACATGCGGGTGACGGCTTCTTCGGTGGTCGTGCCGTTGCTACTCTTGCCAATATCCGTAACCACCACACCAGGCAGCGGCAACCGCAGCGCCTTGTGCAGCGTCAACCCGGACCGATACGCGAGCTGTCCGTCATGAAACGCAAAGCGGTCGATGATCACCTTGCGGGGCTCTTTCTGCTCGGCCGGCTTCGTCGCAGGCGGCTCCGTTGCGGCCGGCTGCGCCTGCTCGGCGGCTGGCTTTCCGCCCTGCGCATGCTTGATCATGGCATCGAAATTACTGACCCCCTTGACGACCTCATACGAGACCTCCGGCGCCAGGATGGTGACCTCCTTCACTTCGATCGGCCCCTGCCCGGGGAGCGAACCCAGGCGCACCGCCACCCGCAATTCGCCCAACGCAAAGGCCGGATCCGTCGAATAGCCCTCCGGATTCCCCACGCGTACCCCTTTCAAACCAAAGCTGCCCCCGAAGACGCTGACCGAAACCTTCTGCACTGTCACCGGCACCCCCAGCACCTGGGGCCCCAGCTTCTCAGCGGCCGTCTTGATGATCGGACCCAGGCAGAGCATCACCCCCACCACCAGCAGCACCAGCACGACTATCAGGACGGCCAGCACCTTCAGCCCAATCCTCACCGCTTTCGGCATACCCATACCTATCTCCTTGATGAGGCGCTTGCAAAACCTCCGGTTTTGCAAGCGGAGGGTTCAGGGTTCAGGTGACGTTTCCGGCCTGAACTCTGGCATCTTGAACCCTGACACACGGCTTTCCCCTTGGTTTTGCAAGCGCCTCTAATGATTATTGATTCACAAGCCCTGCACAGTTTACCGGACCGCCCGCCTATGTAAACAAAAAATTGACCACCTAACACCTAACACCTTCTCTCCGGCCGGCTGCCAGCCAGCGAAACACGGATGAGCCCAGGTTACACCCCCAGCATATACCGCTTGCTGAACGGGAAGGCGTTTTCGATATGGCGCACGACCGGATCCGGCGCCCCCTGCGTGCCGATAACTTCAATCGTGTCGAAGCGATAGTAGAGTTTCGGAAAGTCAAGCTGCCGCAGATAGTGCACTGCGGCGCGATTCAGCGCCTGGCGCTTAGCCGCATTCACGGCCGCAAAGGGGCGGCCGAAATCCTCGGAAGCACGGGTCTTCACTTCCACGAAGACCAGCGAATCCCCCAGCCGGGCCACGATATCAAGCTCGTCGCGGCGGTCCGGGCGCACCCGCCGCCCCAGGATGCGATAGCCGGCACGCTCCAGAAAGGCCGCGGCCACATCCTCCCCCCAGCGTCCGGTCACTTGCGTCTGCGCCTGTGCAGCACGAGCCATACACCCTCCTCCGCCGGTGCCGACCCTACCCTGTCCGCGCCCTCAGCGGCGTACGCGTACCGACTGCGAGATCGAAAGCATCCCCATGAAGAGGTAGCCCGCCGCATAAAGCATCAGGAACGGCACCACCCCAATCCGCCCATTATGCAGGTAGACATGCACCGTATAGAGACTATAGACGCCCATGGCCATCTCGACCAGCGCAATCATGGCAAAGCCGCCGCAGTAACGCTTCACCTCCTTGTCACCACGCTTCGGTGTGCGCACAAACTCGCTCTCATGTCCGCGGATAGCCTGCACAATGGCCCGCGTGTTGGAAATCGCCAGCCCGATCCCCACGAACATCAGCACCGGCATCCACAGGACGCTCTTCCAGCCACGCCGGCGATCCACCACGCACTGCGCCCAGACATACAGGATGCTCGGCCCGAGGATCGAAAGCGCCAGCGGCAGTGCCAGCATGGCGAACAACCAATACGGCAGCGGGTGCTGCTGTGTGAGCAGCAACATCGGCAATGCCAGCAACGACAGCGCCAGCATCAGCGGATGCACGCCATACCCGCTGATATGCAACACCGCTTCCATTTTTTTGAACCAGGAACAGTTCTCCCGGCGCAACTGGCCAAAATGCTTTAGCAAGGTCTGGAATGACCCCTTGGCCCAGCGGAACTGCTGGGTGCGAAAGGCCGCCACGGTCTCCGGCAATTCCGCCGGCACCACCAGGTCCGGCAGATACAAGGTCGTCCAGCCGGCAAACTGCACCCGGTACGAGAGGTCCAAGTCCTCGGTCAGGGTGTCCCACTGCCAGCCGCCACCCGCCACAATGGCCGTGCGACGCCAGATACCGGCCGTGCCGTTGAAGTTCATGAACAGACTGTTCCAACTACGGGCGATTTGCTCCACAATGAAATGCCCGTCAATCCCGATGGCTTGGGCGCGGGTCAGCAGTGAATGGCGGCGATTCAGGTGCCCCCAGCGTGCCTGTGCAAACCCCAGCTTCGGATCGCGCAGGAAGAACGGCACCATGGACGAGAGATAATCCGCCGGCGGCACAAAGTCGGCATCAAAGACCGCCACCAACTCACCGCGGGCCACGGCCAGCGCCTCGGCCAGCGCCCCCCCCTTGAATCCCGTACGCACGCGCCGACGCAACACCTTGATGTCGAACCCCTGCGCACGAAACTCGTCGGCCAGGCGGTCCACCACCGCGCACGTGCCATCCGTGGAGTCATCCAGCACCTGGATCTCATGCTTCTCCTGCGGATAGCGGATGGCACAGACGGCGCGGATAACGCGTTCCACCACGTTGATCTCGTTATAGACGGCGATCTGCGTGGTTACCACCGGCAGGTCGGCGCGCGCCAGCACGTCCCCCATCTCGGTCTGGATCTGACGGCGCGCGTTGGTCGCCTTCCGCACCCGGCGGCCGAACAAGTAGAGCATCACATAGCAGTTGAGACCGTAGGCCATCAACCCCACCGTCGGGATCAGGTACATGATCGCCAGCAACACATAGAGCAGAGTATCCATAGAGACCTTCACGACTCCCACCAGACAGCGGCACACCCAGCCAGCCATACCGGCCGGAAAACCAGCCGCGTATCATAGGGTTTTTCACCCCCGGACGCAAGGGGCGGGGAAGCCCCTCAAACTGCGGGAGTTGGAAGAATGGAAGACTGGAAGATTGGCCA
>CAYSHQ010000265.1:0-3796 GCA_964430835.1 uncultured Lentisphaerales bacterium | reverse complement strand
CCTCCAGGCTCATGGCGAGCAGTTGCAGGCGCGTCTCCTCGTCCGTATCCGGCATGCGGGTAAGCATTTCCAGGGTGGAAAGCAGCACGGTGGCCGGTTGCCCCAGATGGTGGCAGACGGCCCCGAGGCTCTCCATCATCACCCTGTCGCGCTCCACGACCCGCTCGGCCTGCTCAGCACGGCGGCGGTCGCTGATATCCACCAGTGAAAGCACCATGCCGATCAGCGCGTTTTCCGAGTCAAGATTGGGAGCGGCTGAGATCTGGATCCAGCGTGTGGTGTTATTCGGCAGGGTGTGCGAAATTTCCACACAGGCGCTCTCGCCCTCCTGGATGACGGCAATCAGATCCCGCACGGTCTGCTCGTTGCCCAGCAGGTTCCGCAGCGGTTGGCCACGCAGTTGCTTGGGGGTAATTTCGCCAAACAAGGAGGCCAGAGCGGTATTGGCATACTGGATGGAGCCGTCCAGGTCGGCCATGCCTATGCCGGCGCTGGCATTGCGCACGGCGTTCTGCACGGTGCGCAGTTGTTTTTCCGCCTGCGTGCGAAGCGTTTCATCGCGAATGAAGAAACAGAAATAGGCTTTGTTGCCGGACAGGAATTGATTCACCGCGATTTCGGCCGGGAAGCTCGAGCCATCCTGTCGTAGGCACCAGGAGGAGATGCGCAGAAAACGTTCAGAGGCCAGGCTCTGGCGCACGGTTTCCATCAGTTCGATGTCTGCGCCGGAAATGAGTTGCCAGAACCTGATCTGTTGCAGACTTTCCGTGTCGTAGCCCAGCAGCTCAGTAACGCGGCGGTTGGCGTTGATGTAGGCGCCGTATTGATCGGTAATGAGGGTGGCGTCGTAGGCGTTTTCGAAGGTGCGCTGATAATCTTCGGGACGGATCAGGGAGTTGCTTTGCGACTGCGTCGCGGTGTCGCGAGACAAGCCGACCCTGCCAGAGCTTAAGGTGGCAGGGTCGAGGTTGCGCGGCAGCACATCAATGCGAATGGTTTTGGATAAGGCACTGGGTGTCGCGTTCATTACTCTCTAACTGTACGCCATTATCCTCCGTCAGTTCAATCTCATTCTTTGGCTGGTGGATTTTTTGCGCCCGCGCTCATTGCCAGCCGGTAATGACCAGGCGGGCCACGGTGTTGCTATATTGCTGCGCATTGACTACCGGCGGGATGATCACAAAGCCAGAGCCGGAGATCATGTCCGTCATGGCGGAGTTGCCGCCCTTCTGGAGGTTTCCCTTGATGATGACCGGGCCGCCCTGCAGGGCACCGCCGCCGGTGAACTTCACATTGCCGCCAGCGTAGACGAAGCCATGGGTCTCGGCCTGACCGGTGAAGCTGATGTCGCCAGCCTTGTTGTAGATCGTCGGCCAGTTGGTGTTGCTCGGCCATACATTGGCACCGGCTTCCATGGTGACACCGGCCGTGGCGATGAAGCACCCCGTGGCGGTCCCCTTGAAGTCGAGTGTGCCTTCGCACCAGAGGACGCCGCCGACCGGGGCATAGCCACTGGGTACGGAGAATGACCCTGATTTCACTTGCCCATTATTGATGGCAACCTGGTAGAAGGTGCTGAGTTCGATCACGGGCAGGGTTGGGGCGGGCACGGCTGCAATGACCTTGGTGCCTACGATGCCGCCGGATTTCTTTTCGTAGATAACCGGTGCGGTAACGGTATTGCAGGTCAGGTCCGCGCTGCCGGAGGTGGCGACCTTGGTGCTGCTGTAGACATTGAGCGTGCCGGTTCCTTTTGTCCAGGTGCCGTTGCCGCCGAAGTCGATGAGGCCGTTGACATAGACATTGCCGCCGCTGAACGTGCCGCACCCCTTCCAGTCACAGGTGCCGCCGATGTACAAGGCATGGTTGAATACGTATGGGCCATAGATCGTTCCGCCGGACCCACCGCCTCCGGTGGCAACTTGTTGAGGCGGATAGTAGCGCAGATCGGCACGGACCTGTGCTTCCACGTTGTTGAACTTGCCGACGGAGACCAACGTCATGCGGTTGCTCGCCACGGTGGTAAGCGTGGCCTTGAATTGCCCGCCATCGAAATTTGCCCACGGGAAGGCGTTTGGATTGCTCGCCAGCGACATGTCGGCACGCAGCCGAGCGTAGGCGATCGTCAAGCCGGATTCAGCAATAGCCCGGGCCTTGAGATGGTCGAGGGTCTTCTTGGCCATGACGGTCTGGTTGGCGGTGTAGGTGTAGGCCGTGGCTGCGCCCGCGGCAGCCGCTGCGACTAACACGAGCGCCAAGATCAGCGAGGAGCCTTGTTGCCGGTTTGGCTGCATCGTTTTCATGTTTGTATCCTCCTTGGTACCGTCCGTGCCAGAACTGGCGCAGTTGGTACCGGTTTGGCCTTCGTGCTGTTACAAGCCGGTATTCCGCGGTGAAATTTCTGCTGAAATAAACGACGTGAACCGCTCCGTCCCGCCACTGATCCGCCTGACATCCTTATAGATGGTCAGGTCTACCTTCAGTGCGCGCACCAGAGGCTGGCCGTCCACCATCACTTCAAATTGAGCATAATCTATGCCGCGTGTTAAATATCCGGCCACGTCCAGCATTTTTGTCGCACCTGGCCACTTAAACGATACCCAGACCAGTTTGGGGGTAGGTGGGAAGCTAAGCATTGCGCCGGACGTTCCCATTTTTGCGCGGAATTGGATATAGCGCCCGGTATTATTCGCAAAAGTGCCATTTTGGGTGGTCAGGGCGGTGCAAGCATCCCAGGCAGGGGCATCGGACAGGTCGGCGGCATTGCCGGTGCGGGCGAAGAGCTGCATCCCACTGCCGGTCGGTACCGCGTTAGACCAGGCGACGGTTTTTGCGGTGTCCGCGCTTTGGCAACTATCGAAAATGCCCGAAGTGTAGACACCGTTGGTGGCATATATGGAGGCAATCTTGTACAGACCATAAATCTTGCCGGGCAAGGTTACAAAATCCCGGTCTGTGGTCAAGTCCGGGCGGGTGGACCAGACTTCGGTGGCGGTGGCACTTGCGGTGGCGTTGGTGAGCAGATACGAGCCAATATACGGCCAGCGCATATCCTCGTTATGGGTCATGTTGCAGGCGCCGCCTACATTGTTTAAGTAGTACGATACCAGATAGTTGGCTTTGGAGTAGATGAGGAATGGCGAAGCCGGTATGGCATAGACGGTGCCATAGCCGAAGTCGGCCCAGTTGCCGGTGCCGGAGGCATTAAAGAAGATGAGCGGTTGGACTGAGTCGGGAATCGCATCGCATTGGTTTGTATCTGCCAGCGCGATGGTGGGGTTTTCCAGGTTGGGGTTGAGGGTGGTCTTGTTGAACTGGAGTATGGGGCCATAGGCCTGTTGCTTCTGAATGTAGGTGCCTTTGATCAAGACGCGCGCGCAAACATTCAGGGGCGTGTCTTGGTAGTTGTCATACAGATAATCATCGCATTGAGAGGAATGGTCTTGTACGGAATCAGAAGAGCCGCCGGCCAGCCAGACGGTGCCGGTGGCGCCGATCAGGCGTTGCACATAGTGCATATAGGGGGCCATGCCCATATCAAATTCGCGAAAAACGTTTTCAGAAAGTGCCCCGGCGCTTTCAAAGTTGCCTTCAGTCCAGCAATCATTCTGCACGGTGACGGCGACGCCCTGGTTGTTGGTGGTGGCGTGTGGGCGTATCTGGTAATTCCCCCCCCAGGAACCAGTCGATATGTAATTGGTAGTGATTTGCGTAATCGTTCCAATACGGGCGATGGGTTGGAATTCGGCTTCCTGATCGCTACCGCTCACGCTGCAGTTCAGGGCGTCGATCCCTA
>CAYSHQ010000264.1:0-3797 GCA_964430835.1 uncultured Lentisphaerales bacterium | reverse complement strand
AGGAGCGTCAGCAGGATGCAGACGGCCTTCTGCTCGTACCACGAGAGCACCAGCGTCAGCGGCAGGTCGTTCACCCCGCACTTGAAGACGCCCGCCAGCGCCACGGCCACCTGAATGGCGGAGTATGCGTCATTGCACTGCCCCATGTCCAGGATGCGCGGGAACGGACCGATCTTGCCAATGTCGAGATGGTTAAAGCGGTACTTGCCGCAGGCCAGCGTGAGCACCAGCGTGTCCTTAGGGGTCTTCTCGACAAACTCGGTGTAGTAGTTGCGTCCCGGCTTGGCGCCATCGCACCCACCCACCAGGAAGATGTGCTTCACGAGACCAGCCTTGATCGCGCCCACCACCTGATCGGCCACGGAGAGCACCGCATTGCGCGCAAAGCCGGTCATCAGCGGCGCACCGGCCACCGTCTCCTTCCATCCGCCCAGGGACAACGCCTTCTGGATCACCGGCGCGAAATCCTTCACGCCGCCATGCACATCCGGCACGTGTGCGATGCCGGGGAAACCGACCACCGACGTCGTGAAGACGCGGTCCGCATACGAGGGTTTGGGCGGCATGATGCAGTTAGTGGTGAAGAAGATTGCCCCCGGCAGATCCGCAAACTCCTTCTGCTGGTTCTGCCAGGCCGTGCCGAAATTTCCCTTGAGGTGCGGGTACTTCTTCAACTCCGGATAGGCGTGCGCCGGAAGCATCTCGCCATGCGTGTAGATATTGATCCCCTTGCCCGCGGTCTGATCCAGCAGTTGCTTGAGATCCAGCAAGTCGTGACCGGTGATGACGATAAACGGACCCTGCTCGCGCGTCGTGGAGACGCTGGTGGGAACCGGATGGCCATACGCCGTAGTGTTGGCGCGATCCAGGATCTCCATGCACTTCAGGTTGATCTGACCGAACTCCATGATCAGCCCGAGCCAGCCATTGACATCATGGTCGCGGCCGATTTCCAGCAGCCCCTTATAATGCCACGCCGTGACGGCGGGATCATCCACGCCCAGCACGTGGGCATGCCAGGCATACGCGGCCATACCGCGCAACCCCAGCAGCAGGGTCGAGCGCAGCGACGTGACATCCGTATCGCCATGAAACAAGGCCTGCGGATCATACGCCGGCGCGCCACCCAGCTTGGCAGTCGCGGCCTTAGCCTCGGCAATCAGCGCATCCACGCGCGCCGCATCGAAGTTCACATTGGTGACCGTGGCGAAGAGCCCCTGCATCACCAGTTCATCGGTCGCGCCGCCGACGGCCGCGCCCTTGGCCGCACGCGCCAATTCAATCAGCGCGGCGGTCAATTCATCCTGCTTGTTGGACACTTCGGCCGGCTTGCCACATACGCCGACGCGGGTACACCCCTTGCCACCGGCGGTCTGCTCGCACTGAAAACAAAACATGTTCGTATCACTCATGGTTCCTGCTCCTGTTGGTTTTGGTTGGGTTGGTTGGTTGGGTTAAAAATGAAATATGGTAATTGCTCAGGTGCCAGGGTTCAGGGTTCAGGGTGGCTGTCAGATCTGAGACACGTTCCGGATCGAACGTTCACCAGCAATTGATCCTGATGATGTACGTCCTTTCTGATGCCGTCGAGGTCGAAGTCTTTCACCGGTCTCAGTCCTGTTTTCCATCCGGCCGCTGAACCCCGAACCCTGAACCCTGAATAGGTATGTCCCCGCTCACACAGCTCACGCCTCCGCCACGATCTCCCCATCCGTGCCGACGATGACCACCCGGCACGGAATGTTCTTGCCGCTGGCCACCACCGCGCGACGCGCGGCATCGGCCAGGCCGCCGCAGCATGGCACTTCCATGCGCAGGACCGTGAGACTACGGATGCTATTCGCTCTGAGGATGGCGCCGAGCTTCTCAGCATAGTCCACGCTATCGAGCTTGGGGCAGCCGATGATGGTGATCTTACCGGCCATGAACGCCCGGTGGATGTTGGCATGCGCAAAGGCCGTGCAATCCGCAGCCACCAGCAGCTCCGCCTCCTGGAACCAAGGGGCATTGATCGGCACCAGTTTGATCTGGCAGGGCCACTGCCGCAACTCGGACGCGGGTGCCGCGGTCGGCGCACACGCGGTGGCCGGTGTGGGCTGCGCGGCGCGCGCCAGGTTACGCGCCATGGTGCCGGGGCAGCCGCAGGGGAGCGGCGCGGGGGCCGGCGCAGGCGGGGGCACCGCCGCCGCCTGCTGCGCCGCGACCACAGCCGCTTCATCAAAGGCGGCGGCTTCGCGCTCCACAATCTGGATGGCATCCACCGGGCACTTCGGCAAGCAGGCACCGAGGCCATCGCAATAGGCCTCCGAAACCAGCTGCGCCTTGCCGTCGATCAATTGCAGCGCCCCTTCGTGGCAGGCGTTGATGCATAACCCGCAGCCATTACACTTCTCCCGGTCAATCTGCACGATCTTCCTACGCATGATGCTTCTCCTTTTTGCTTTCCTGGGGTGCCGCTGCCACCAGATCCGACAAGCGCACCGAGGCAAAATAGTCGCGGATGGACGCATTAAAGGCCGCCAGCTTCGGCCCAACCTGGCAGCAGGCTGAACCACACCCTTTCTTTCCCAGCAGACAGCTCTCCATGGTCATAGCCCCATCAATGGCTTCATAGATCGCGAGCAGTGTAATCTGCGCCGGCGGCCGACTCAGCCGCGAGCCCCCCCTGGGCCCGCGTACCGTCTGCACCACCCCCGCCCGCCCCAGCGCCACCATGATCTTAGCCAGATGCGCCTCGGAAAACGAGTACCGTTTTAGGATGTCGCGCGTGGACCAATAGCGCTCTGGCGCCGAGGCCAGACAGAGCACGGCATGCACGCCGATCGAAACCGCCTCCGAGATGTGAACGATGCTTGCCATGGCCGCACTCCTAATTCCTGCATTTCGGCATTACAATACCAGAATAGGCGGGGGGCGTCTAGTGGTTTTATGAGAAAAGGTGAAAGGTGTTAGGTGCTAGGTGTTGAGACCACCTACCACCTAACACCTGCCTTCTTACCCTAGCAGCTTCACGAGGGTCGCGCCGACCTCCTTCACGGAGGGGCGGCCATCGAGTGGCAGGTAGCGGATGGCAGCGCCTTGGGCGGCGAGGTCGCGGAAATAGTATGCGGAGGCTAGGGTCCCGTTGACCGCATCGTAATAAATGGCATGCCGCTTATTGATGGCGCCCTCGTCCTGGTCGTCGGCCCGGGCGCTGAGCGCGCCACCGCAAACGCGGCAGGTGCCGTTGGCCGCCGGCGCAATCGCCTCGATATAGATGTTGTTGGGATGGTTGTTGTCGTTCGCGCAGAGGCGCCGCCCCATAATACGCTGCTTGGCAGTCTCGCGATCGAGGATAATCTCGACCACAATATCGAGAGCCAGACCGGCCCGCGTCAGCGCGTCCTGCAACATACGGGCCTGATTGGGATTACGCGGGAACCCATCGAGAATCCAACCGGCCTTGGCATCGGGCTTCTGCAGGCGGTCGAGAATCATCGGGATGGTGATATCATCCGGTACCAAATCGCCGCGATCAATGAATGCCTTGGCTTTCAGACCGAGTTCGGTAGCGCCCTTGATGTTCTCGCGGAAGATCGCGCCCGACTCAATGTGGGGCACGTGATACTTCTCCTTGAGAATGGCACCTTGGGTGCCTTTACCGGAGCCGTTGGGTCCAAAGAAGAGAATGTTCATGGAGCGTCCTTGGTATGGGAGTGTGTGGGTGTGTGGGTGTGTGGGTGTGTGGGTACGTGAATGGTGGGAGCATGGCAGAAGCTGGGCGAATCGTCAAGCGGGCGTCCAATGGGTGCATGGCA
>CAYSHQ010000263.1:0-3799 GCA_964430835.1 uncultured Lentisphaerales bacterium | reverse complement strand
CGCCGCAGTCAATGGATCGCAAATGGAAACGCCATCAGGCCTGTGCGAGGGTGTGCGAAGGGGGGAAGGTGGCGGGTATAGCGCTTGGATGGCGCACCGGAAAAGGAACAGCGCCCGGACCCGCCGCGTCAAGCGGTGTGACTTCAACCGCTCGGTATCCGACGCCGGTACACAAAGCCGCAGAAAATCGTTAGGATCCAAGCCGGAAAAAATTCGTAAACGTTTACGATTTTTTCGGATCGGGCAACGCGCATGCAATTCTGCACGGTCGCCACGTGATGTGGTATTCCCTGAACCCCGAACCCTGAACCCTGATACCTGAGTGGTTACCATTCTTCCAAGCATCCAGCCTCCAATCTTCCGCAGTTCAGGTACTGGACTTCGCGCTCTGTTTTTGGCACTCTCCTCGTCAGGCAGGCGGCGCCTGTGTCCCTTCCGAGTGATGATCCACCCAGGGCGGCGCGGGTTCCAGCAGCGGCTGTCCCAGCACGTTATTTGAGCAAGCCTATGAATACCGAACAGATCGATTGTTTGCTTTCGCTGCCGCCGGCCGGTGTACGCGCGGTGGCGCGTGGGGCCGCAGCGGAGGCGGTGACGTTTGCCGCCTCGGATCCGCCCGGCAGTCAGCTCGGCTCCGGCGGCGGCACGGTCCACCTGCTGGCCCAGGCCTGGGCGCAAAGTGCGACGGGGAGCTCTCTGACGGAGTGGTTGGCCGCCAGCCGCAAGTTGGTGGTGCATGGCAGCGGGCAGAGCCGCCGCCTGCCAGCGTATGCCGCCGAAGGCAAACCGTTGCTCCCCTTGCCAATCATGCCGCACAGCACCGGCCAGGCGCCGCAACAACGCTTGTTGGATGTCCAATGCCAAACTTTTCGGCGGATCTTTCGCCATGCGCCGGCCTCCTATCGCCTGATGATCGCCTGCGGTGATGTGCATGTGCGTAATGACGCGCCGTTGTCGATCTATCCGGATGTGGATGTGCTGATTGTCGGGATACAATCCTCTCCCGAGGAAGCCAGCCGCCATGGCGTGATGTTCTGTACCCCGGATGACCGCGGTTCGCTGCGCTTCTTCCTACAGAAGCCGGCGGCGGAGCGCACCCGCTCCCTGGCGGGCGAGCATCGCTACTATCTCGATACCGGCATGTGGCTGCTGAGCGAGCGCGCCGTGCGGATCCTCTTCCGCCGCTGCGGACTTGTGTTCGAGGCACCCGCCGGTGCCGCCCTGCCGGTTTCGCGCTATGAGCTGTACGACACCTTTGCCTTGGCGCTCGGCAGTACACCGGCCGTGGCCGACCCGGAAGTCTCCGCCCTGACGGCCGCCGTGCTGCCGCTGGCGCAGGGGCGGTTCTACCATTTCGGCACCAATAGCAGCGTGCTGGCGTCCGTGGCACAACTGGCCGCACCGGCCGAAGATCGCCGGGCGTATGGACATGCCGGGGATGAGGGGCGCACCGGCGTGGTCGTGCTGCACGCGCAGGTCGAGGCGGCCGTGCCGACCAGCGCGCGCCAGATCTGGATCGAAAATGCCTATATTCCCCAAGGATGGCAGCTGACCGACCGGCATGTGCTTACCGGTATCCCGCCGAACGCCTGGTCGCTGCACCTGCCCGCCGGCACGTGTGTGGATCTCCTTGGCGAGCAGGATACGGCGGGCGTGACGCTGCGCGTGTATGGGTTTGATGACGAATTTCGTGGCAAGCTGGATGATCGCCGGACGTTGTGGCAGGGGCAGCCCGTGGTGGCGTGGCTGGAAGCGCGCGGTTTGTCGCTGGCGCAGGCCGGTCTGGACGGCGCCCAGGATCTGCAGGAGGCGCCGCTCTTCCCGGTGGTGGCGGCCGATGCGCCCGACCTGGCGGCGCTCCTGCAATGGATGATCGCAGCGCCGCCCCAGACGGAGGCGGTTCTGGCCCAGCGCTGGCTGGCCGCGCCGCGCCTTTCGGCCAATGCGTTGCTGCAACGGGCGGATATCGCGGCCCGGCAGCGCCAGCGCCGGAGTTTGTTGGCGCAGGCGCTAGCTTCGTGGGACCACGCCACCTGGCAGGAGGCACTCGCCAACCTGAATCTGGAGGCCACCGCCCGCTTTATGCAGGAACACGCGGTGGCGATCTGCCCGCCGGCACCCGCGCCGGCCACGCCGGGCTTGGCGGATGTCCATGACGCCATGTTCCGCTTCCGCCTGGGGCAGACGCGCCACGATCGCCTGGCGTTCGACCGCCTGCGCGAAATCCTGGTCAAGCGTATGACGTTGCATCCGGTGCACCCCCGGCGCCATCTGCAGGACGACCAGATCGTCTGGGGGCGCGCCCCTGTGCGCCTGGATCTGGCCGGCGGCTGGACCGACACCCCCCCGTACTGCCTGGAACACGGCGGGCATGTCATCAATGTGGCCATCAATCTCAACGGCCAGCCTCCCATACAGGCCTTTGCGCGGATCTGCGAGGAACCGCATATTGTCATTCGCAGCATTGATCTTGGCATTGGCGAGACGCTGACCTCGTATGCGCAGATCGCGCAGCAGACGGCGCTGGGGGGCGGCTTTGGCATTGCGCGGGCGGCCTTGCGCCTGGCCGGCTTTGATCCGCAATTCCATGCCAACGGCGGTGCGGCTGACCTGGCCACGCAACTGCGCCGCGATTTTGGCGGCGGGATTGAACTCTCGATGCTGGCCGCTGTCCCCAAGGGGTCTGGACTCGGCACCAGCAGTATTCTGGCGGCGACGCTGCTCGGCACGCTGGGCGACCTGTGTGGACTTCCCTGGGATCGCACCGAACTCTTCGGACGCACGCTGGTGCTGGAGCAGTTGCTGACCTCTGGGGGCGGCTGGCAGGATCAGGTCGGCGGGATCATTGGCGGCGTGAAGCGCATTGAGACTGCCCCCGGCCTGGTGCAGCAGCCCATTGTGCGCTGGCTCCCTTCCCAGGTACTGCAGGAAGCCGCCGCGGATCAGCGCCTGCTCCTCTACTACACGGGGTTAACCCGCGTGGCTCATAATATCCTCGGCGAGATTGTGCGCGGCATCTTCCTGAACGATGCCGCCCGGCTGGAGCTGATCCAGGAGATCGGCTTGAACGCGGCCTTTGCCGCAGACGCCATCCAGCGGCAAGCGTGGGACGGGATTACCGAAACCATCCGCCGCAGCTGGCAGTTGAATCAAGCAATCGATGCGGGGGTTAATCCGCCGGCGGTGCAGGCGATTTTGCAGCAGATTGCGCCCTGGACCCAGGCGGCAAAACTTTCGGGGGCAGGCGGTGGCGGCTATCTGATGATTCTGGCGGCCACGCCGGAGGATGGTCAGCAGATTCGCCGCACGTTGCTCGAAGCGCCGCCCAATCCGCGGGCCCGCTTCGTGAACCTCTCCATCTCCGAAACCGGGCTGCAGGTGACGCGGAGCTAGGTGCTTGGTTCCTGGTTCCTGGTTCTTGGTTGCTGGCGCCTGGGGACGGGTGAAGGAATGTGAATGAGCGAGTTTCCACCACGAGGATCGTGAAAGGAATCGTCGCCCGTCCGGTAGGGCGTGGCCGCCGGACCCGCCGCCGCAACAGGAAAGTACCCGACCACGCCGTCAGGCCGGTAGGGCGGGGCCGCCGGACCCGCCGCAATCAATTGGATTGCAATAGGTGTTTGGGCGGAACCGCGAATGGACGCGAATGAACGCCAATGGCGAGGTTCCGCTGCGAGGGGCGCGAATGGCAGCGCCGCAAGTCCGGGGCGGGGCCGCCGCGGCAAGTCCATAATTAGATTAGAAGTAACTACTCAGGAGGGAAGGGTTCAGGGTTCGGGGTTCAGGCCGGATTTCACCG
>CAYSHQ010000262.1:0-3826 GCA_964430835.1 uncultured Lentisphaerales bacterium | reverse complement strand
GGGCAGTGGATGCTGGCGCATGGCGAGGTTATCCGGCAGGACATTTTTTCCGCCACGCGGCTGGGATGTGAATGGGTCAGTGTACCCTGGTTGTACGAGCTGATGCTGGCCAAGCTGCAGGGTGCCTTTGGTTGGGGGGGGCCGACGGTATGGCAGGTGTTGATGGTGGTGGGCATCACGGTGCAGACGGCCGGGCTGATCTGGTTGTTGCGCCGACGGGCAGGGGACGAACCGCGGAGTGGCCGCTGGGACTGGCGCTGGCCTTTCCTGACGGTGCCCGCAGCGGTAGCGGTGCTGCTGATGCTGCGCCTGCTGCAGATGCGTATCAACTGCCGGCCGGAACTCTTCTCCTACCTCTTCCTGGGGGCTTATCTGATTATCCTGACGGTCTCGGAACACCGGGCGCAGTGGTGTAAGACGGCGCCGCGTGGTCGTGATCTCCTTTGGCTGCTGCCCTTGTTGCAAGTAGTTTGGACGAATACACACGGCGCGTTTCAGATCGGGCCAGCGGTGGTGGGTGCCTATGCGGGAGCTGCCTGGTTGGCATTTCTGGCGGCCCGGTGGCAGGTGGATGCGGCGCGAAGACCGCCCTGGCGGTTGACGGCGGTAGCTGTGCTGACTATGCTGGCATGCCTCGCGACCCCGTACGGGTTGGCCGGCACGCTATATCCGTTTCATCTGTTGGATGTGTTGACCGATCCGCTCTACAAGTATGGCGTGGTAGAAGGACAGCCCGTGGACTTGGCCGCGGTTCTGGACTCAGGGGATCTGGGCTATGCCTATTTCAGCTGTCTGGTCTTCGCTCTACTGGGCGCGATGGGGCGATTGTTGGATGCGGTGCGAGGGCCGGGTGGCGCGGGGGCGCTCTTCTTCAAGCACGGGTCAGGTGTCAGGGATCAGGGCGCAGGCGTAGGCTGTGGGGTGCCGGTGATCCATGGCGGCTATCTGGTGGTCTGCCTGGCCATGGGATGGCTGTCGCTGGCCGCCGTGCGGAACCTGCCACTGGTTGGCCTCGTAACGGCACCACTGGTAGCGGACGGATTGGCGTATGCGGCGGACGGGCTGGCCGCCATCGTAGCGCGTGTGCTCGGCGGGGTGCGACGCCGGTTCGTAGGTGGCGGGGGCGCCGGTGGCGCGTGTGGCGTGGCGTGGTTACACAGCCGTACGGCGCATATTGTCTCGCAGGTGCTGCTGGCGCTGGCGCTGCTGCTGGTTTATCGCGCGATTGTCAGCGAGCGGTTTTATGCCTCGCTGGGATGGCGGATGCGGTTTGCGGTCGGGTACTCGGATCATGAACATCCGCTGGCCGCGGCGGACTTCGTGGCACGGCACCGTGCTGAGATTGCCAGCCGTACGCTGTATGGCGATACGCGTAGCGCGAATCTCTTTCTGGCGCGTTTCGGCCCGGAGTGGCCGGTCTATTTCGATGGGCGGCATGCCGAAATCTATCCGCCGGCAATCTTTCGCACGGCGTCCAAAACGCGTTACGATCTGGCTACGTTCAGGCACGAGGCCGAGAAATACGGGATCGGCCTGGTCTGTTTTTCACTGACGGATCTCAAGGAGGAGCGCAGTTCGCTGGCGGTATCGTTAGGGCAGACGAATTCCTGGCGGATGGTCTATCTGGATGATTGCGGCGCGCTTTTTGCCGCTAACAGTGATGCACAGGCTGCGTTGGTATCCCGCTATGGTTTGGTGGAAGCACCCACCAATGCGCTCTGGCAGCGGCGTGTGTTCGGAGAGTGGCTGGAACGCCAGGGACGGAGCTCGCTGATGGCGCTGGATGAACCGGCGAACCGGAATCTGGAAGACGGAATGGTGGCACGGTGGCTTGTGCATGCCATGCAAGCCCATGGTCTCTGGGTGCCGGAGTGTGAATTGGCTGCGGTGCGACTCTGCCGATTGGCGAAGTTTCTCGACCACTTGGGGTGGAGTGTCGTGGCGGATGATCTCTATCAGCAAACCCTGCGCTGGCCGGGCGCGTTTCGCATGACCATGCCGCGGGCGATCCGGCAGGCGCGTAAGGTCAGTCTTGCTGTGTCGGATCCGGTGCTCCAGCAGGAGATGCGCCAGCGCATGCAGCAACGGGCCCAGGCGCTACAGGGCGTGGATCCCGGGAATCCGTTTGCGGCGCAAACCTTGGCGGACGTGCAGCCCTGAGGCCGTCGCGGGGTCGGAATTGCGGAGCGATGCCGAGCGCAGCACCCCAATGGCAGCGCCGTAAAAGGCGGCCGGGGGTTACCGGAGCCCCTTATTCTTCGGTCTCTTGCTGCTGCCAGTGCTGCGCAGTCTGACTGGCAGCAACCTCGTCTTTGGCGGCCTCAGCGCGGTCGGTCAGGACTACGACTTTGCGGCCGTCGGTGGAGAGGATGGCGGCGGTGGTGGCGTAGTAGGTCCAGCCGCTAGCCCGCTGCACACGCACGACACCCGGCGGGCAGGCGGCTACCATGGGGGCATGGCGGGCCAGCACACCAAGCGATCCTTCCACGGAACGAACACCGACAAAGACGGCTTCCTCGTCGAGCAGTGGGCCGGAAGGGGTCAGTAGTGCGAAGGGGAAGGGGGTCATGTGCGCTCCATAGCCTTGGCCTTGGCGACCACATCGTCAATCGAACCGGCCATGGAGAAGGCTTGTTCGGGGAGGTCGTCGTGGCGCCCTTCCAGCACTTCCCGGAACGAACGGATCGTCTCTGCCAGCGGCACATAGACGCCCTTCATGCCGGTGAACGTCTCGGCCACATGGAAGGGTTGCGAGAGGAGCTTCTGGATCTTACGGGCGCGGGCCACGGCCAGCTTGTCCTGCTCGGAGAGCTCGTCCATGCCTAGAATGGCAATGATATCTTTGAGTTCCTTGTAGCGCTGCAGGACTTCCTGGACACCGCGCGCGACGCGTACATGCTCTTCGCCGAGCGCTTCGGGGGTGAGCAGCGTGGAGGATGAGGTCAGTGGATCCACGGCCGGGTAGATACCTTGTTCCACGATGGCACGCGAGAGTTCCGTGGTGGCATCCAAGTGGGCGAAGGTGGTGGCCGGGGCCGGGTCCGTGTAGTCGTCTGCCGGGACGTACACCGCCTGCACCGAGGTAATGGACCCGTTGCGGGTGGAGGTGATGCGTTCCTGCAACTCGCCCATGTCCGTGCCGAGGGTGGGCTGATACCCGGCGGCGGAAGGGATGCGCCCCAGCAAGGCGGAGACTTCCGAGCCGGCCTGTGTGAAGCGGAAGATGTTGTCAATGAAGAGGAGCACGTCCTGACGCATTTCGTCGCGGAAGTACTCGGCGACGGTCAGTGCCGAGAGCGCCACGCGCGCGCGCGCGCCCGGCGGTTCGTTCATCTGACCGAAGATCATAGAAGTCTTATCGATAACACCGGAAGACTGCATCTCCTGGTAGAGTTGCGTTCCTTCGCGTGTACGTTCCCCTACGCCAGCGAAGACGGAGTAGCCGCCATGGGCATGCGCGATGTTGTTGATCAATTCCTGAATCAAGACGGTCTTGCCGACGCCGGCGCCGCCGAACAGACCGATCTTACCGCCCTTGCGATAGGGGGTAAGCAGGTCAATAACCTTGATGCCGGTGACCAGCATCTGGGTTTCGGGGTTCTGCTGAACAAAGGTGGGCGGGGCGCGGTGGATCGGCATGTGGGTCACGGCGTTGACCGGCCCGCGGTTGTCAATCGGCTCGCCGAGCAGGTTCATAACGCGGCCCAGCGTGCCCGGTCCCACCGGCATGGCGATCTCTTCTCCGGTATCAATCACTTCGATGCCGCGCACCAGTCCGATGCTGGAATCCATGGCGATGGTACGTACCCGGCAGTCACCCAGGTGT
>CAYSHQ010000261.1:0-3837 GCA_964430835.1 uncultured Lentisphaerales bacterium | reverse complement strand
AGCACCACCTGCCCGATCAGAAACACCAGCGCCCCCCAGACCGCCGCCCAATACCAGTGGCCCGTCACCCGCGTCAGCCGCATGGTGACCCCCACCAGCAACGCCACGCCGAGATTGATGAGAATCGTGTACATAATCCTATCCCTGTTTTTCCCTTGTTCCCTGTCGCACGGGGGTTCATAATGCCGCATTCAGTCGCCCATTCCAAGCATAAGCGACACAGAAAGGAAAAACGGCTCTCATGCAAACACTGGCTCTGCGTCTCTACGGCAAAAACGATCTGCGTCTCGAGAAATTCGATCTACCCGCCCTCGGCTAGGATGAGATCCTCGCGGATATCGTCTCCAACAGCATCTGTATGTCCGACCACAAGGCTGCGGCCCAAGGGCCGGATCACAAGCGCGTGCCCAAAGACGTGGCCCAGCGCCCCATCATCATCGGCCATGAATTCTGCGGCCGTATCCTGCAGGTCGGCAAGAAACTCGCCGGCAAGTTCAAGCCGGGGCAGAAGTACAGCATCCAGCCGCAGCTCAACATCCCGGGTAAGGAACACATGGCCCCCGGCTACTCCTTCCACCATATCGGTGGCCAGGCCACCCGCATCGTGATCCCGCGCGAGGTCATGGAGCTCGACTGCCTCCTCTCCTACGAGGGCGATGCCTACTTCAAGGGGTCGCTGGCCGAGCCGGTCTGCTGCATCATCGGGGCCTACAAGACCAGCTACCACTACAAACCCGGCGAATACGTCCACCAGATGGGGCTCCAGGAAGGCGGCAGCCTCGCCATCCTCGCCGGCGCCGGCCCCATGGGGTTGAGCGCGGTGGATCTGGCGCTGCACGGCGAAAACCGTCCCGCCTGCCTCGTCGTCACGGATATTGACACCAGCCGCCTCGAGCGCGCCGCCTCCATCTTCCCCGTGGCGGCCGCCCAGGCGCGTGGCATCCGGCTGCACTACATCAACACCGCCACCGCCGCCGACCCCGTGGCCGCCATCCGCGCCGCCAATAACGGCCAGGGGTTTGATGACGTACTCGTCTTTGCCCCGGTCCCGGCGCTCGTCGAGCAGGCCTCGGCCCTGATGGGGTACAACGGCTGCATGAACTTCTTCGCCGGACCCTCCAAGCCGGACTTCAAGGCCGTCATGAACTTCTACGACGTGCACTACATGGGGCACCACGTCGTCGGCTCCTCCGGCGGCAACACCGACGACCTGCGCGACGCCCTGCGCCTCTCCGCGGCCGGCCGTATCAACCCCTCTGTCATGGTCACCCACATCGGCGGCATTGATTCCGCCGCCCAGACCACCATCGACCTGCCCAAGATCCCGGGCGGCAAACGTCTGGTCTACACCCACATCGCCCTCCCCATGACCGCCATTGCAGACTTCGAAAAGCTCGGCGCCGCCGATCCGCTCTACGCTGGCCTGGCTGAGATCTGCAACCGCAACAACGGGCTCTGGTCCACCGAGGCCGAACAATACCTGCTCAAGCATGGAAAACGGCTGGAGGCGGACGCCAGCCTGTAACCGCCCCCCCATGCAGCAATTCTCAACTTATGGCTTTGTGGCGGCGGGTCCGGCGGCCCCGCCCTACCAATAACCGTGTGAAATCGACGAATTGTGGCAGGTAGGGCGGGGCCGCCGGACCCGCCGAATGCCATCATGCGAATTGCTACTCCCCATGGCGAACCCCTTACATATCCTGGCGATCGCGGATCCACACTTCATCAGTGCGGCCAACCACACCTGCGCGCATGCCGACCGGCATGCGCGCCTCAGCCTGGTGCTGCTGCGCAAGACGCTCTGGCGCCTGCGCCACCTCGGCATCAAGCCGGATGTGATCGTGCTGCTGGGCGACATGGTGGACAACGCCACCAAGCCCGGCGCCGAAGAGGACTGGCAGGCGCTGGCCGGCGAAGTCCACCGGACCGGCATTCCCGTGCTGGCCGTGCCGGGGAATCACGACATGGACCCCGCCCGCTATGCGCAGGCCTTCTGCTGCGAGCCGGGCATGCACCGCATCGGCGATTATGTATTCCTCGTTTTCCATGACGAGCGCCAGGAAGGGGAGCAGTTCCGCCGCCCGGCGGCCCAGCTCGATCTGCCGGCACGCGCCGCCGCCGCATATCCTGGGCTCCCTATCATCGCCCTGCAACACCACCCGCATACCCCGCATATCGAGGGCGACTACCCCTATCACCTGACCAACCGCGACGAGGTTATGGCCAGCTATCGCACCGCTGGCGTCTGCCTCTCGCTCAGCGGGCATTATCACGAAGGACTCGCACCCCGCACCGTCGACGGCGTCACGTATGTCACCACGCCGGCCCTCTGCGAGACCCCCTTCCCCTTCCACCTGATCCGCGTAGAAGGGCGCCAGATCCACGTGCAGGATCATGCGCTACGACTCGATGCGCCCGGACTCTCCGACAACCATTGCCACACCGAGCTCTCATACTGCGGCACGAATGTCACCATTACCGACGGCATCCGCCTCTCGCAGGCCCTGGGGGTCGAAACGCTCTGCTTCACCGAGCACACCTTCCAGTTGTACTTCGAGAAGGAGGAAGCCTGGAGCTTCCGGTGGCAACACGAGCCCGCCCGCGTCCAGGAGGTCTGGAACACGCCAAACCGCGGTCGCATGGGCGCCTATCGCCGGCTGGCGGCGGGCTTCCGCAACCACCGCGTGCGCGCCGGGCTCGAAGTAGACCTCTGCGCCGATGGCAGTCTGCTGCTGGCACCGCAAGACGCCACCGGCTGGGACCTGCTGGTCGGGGCTGTGCATACCATCCCCGGCGTCAAGAAAGGTGTCACTACGCCGGCGGAGATGGAAGAACTCTTCCTGCGCGACGTGCGGCGACTGCTGGCACACCCGATCGACATCCTGGCGCACCCCTTCCGTTTCTTCACCCGCATGAACCTCCCCCAACCCGCGCACCTCTACCCGGTCATGGCCGAACTGCTGGCCGACAGTGGCGTCGCCGCGGAAATCAATTTCCACACCTATCAGCCCGACCCAGCCTTCATGCGCCTCTGTCTGGAACGCGGGGCGCGCATCTCATTCGGCTCCGACTCCCATGAACTCTCGGAAATCGGCGAATTCGCCCCCCATCTGCGCGTGTTGCGCGAAGCCGGCGCCGACCTGTCCGCCCTGCCAGCGCTGCTGCTCCACCCGCGCGGCGCAACCAGCAGCACCGCACCGGCCGCCACACCCGCCACACGCTAACCGCATACCCACTGGAGTCGCGCCATGATCCTGGATCTACTCGACAACGCCGCACGCTACGAACCCCTGCACCCGGACTTGGCCGCCGCCTTCGCCTTTCTGCGCCAGCCCGGCCTAGCCACCCTCGCGACCGGCCGGCACACCATCGCCGGCGACCGCGTCTATGCCATTGTGCAAGATTACGACACCAAGCCGCTGACCGAGGGGTTCCTCGAGATCCACCAGCGCTACCTGGACGTGCAGTTTATCGTCTCTGGCGAAGAGCTGATCGGCTGGGCGCCACTGGCTAACCAGACGGAGCAGACCGCCTACGACAGCAGCCGCGACATTGCCTTCCTGCATGGCGCCGCCGAGCCGATCCGCGTGCAACAGGGGCAGTTTGCCATCTTCTTCCCGCACGACGCCCACATGCCGTGCCGCACCGCCGGTACCCCCACCCGCGTCCGCAAGATCGTCGTCAAGGTGGCGATGACGCCGTTGAATGGTGGGCGTTGAAAACTCTCAGTGGCAGTCCAAGCCAAGCACGATCACCCCAGATCCAACGATGAACCAAACGTCAGCGATCAGGCCGGGGCGCGCTAGCGCCATCGGCCTGCATCGCTTGGTTGGGCCT
>CAYSHQ010000260.1:3660-3847 GCA_964430835.1 uncultured Lentisphaerales bacterium | reverse complement strand
GAAGCTGGGGCTGTCGGCCATTGAGTTCGGCAAGCTGCTCGGGGTGTCGAGGGTCGCAGTCTATCAGTGGGAACGCAAGGAGGGCCCTCTGCGCATCAGGGGCGCAACCAGGGCGGCAATCATGTCAGTCAAGTCGCTGGGGGCTCGGGAGGCAAAGGCGCGGCTGGCGGGGGTGGTGGACAAGACG
>CAYSHQ010000260.1:0-3650 GCA_964430835.1 uncultured Lentisphaerales bacterium | reverse complement strand
GAGTACGAGTACGAGTAACGCTACGCTCAGTACGAGCACCGCTGGCGCTGAGCACGAGCACGAGCACGAGCACGAGCACGAGCACGAGCACGAGCACGACGACGAGAGACTATGACTCGTGAGAAGGGGATGGCGGGGGTGGGGGGGGTGGTGGAAAAGACGGGGGCGTGGGGGAAGCAGGGCGGCCGGGGGTAGGCGGCGGTGGCGCTGGAATGGCGCAGTTTTTTGTAAAAGGGCAGGGCCAGCCCACCGGGGAGCACTTATGCCCTCACGCGCTCACCTCGGCGGCGCAGGTGCGGGACCACGCCAGCACCGCGCGCATCGCGGCGGTCGCGTCAGGACCGTTGGCCGCCACGGTGAACACGTCGCCTTGCGACACGCCCAGGGAAAGAACGCCGAGCACCTGTTTGGCCAGATAGACCTTGCTTCCGTGCCCGATCGCGATGTCGGCCTTGAATTTGGCCGTCTCCCTGGCCAGCAAGGTTACAAAGAGCAGGGTCAGCCCCTGCTCGCTCAATACCACGAACTAGCACCTACCACCTTCTTCCGTGTGTTCCTGCGCGCCACGGCTTACAGGAAGGTGCCGAACTCCCGCGCGGAGAGGGTGCTCGCGCCCAGGCGGCGTGCTTCACGGATCAGGTCGTTGTCGTTGCTGACCAGCAGAATCGGGAAGTCGCCGCCGGCCCGGAAGAAGCGGATGTTGTCAATCAGCGCCGCATCGGCACGATGTTCCCCTTCGCCACCGGAATAGGTGACGCGGACATTGCGCGCTGGCGTGCTCTCCGTACGCGTAGGGCCGTCGAAGACCACCCAGGCACGGCAGGCCGGGCTGGGGGCGGCCAGGCGCACGATGTCATCGACAAGTTTGGTGCGCGTGGCGGCGGTGTAGGCGGCCGCGCCTTGCGGCGGGAGGTAGCGCCCCTGCAGGCCGAAGAGCACGTTGTGGCCATCAATCAGCAGGATGACGGCGTCTCGCCCATCGAGGGCGCGGCGCAGCAGGCCGGCGGGCGAGGCGTCATGGGTATCCACGGCGCTGGCGGGCGGCAGCAGGTTGGCATAGGCTTCGCGCAGGCGTTGTGCGAGGGTGGCGCCGAGACGCGCCATGGTCTCGGCGTCGAAGGCGCCGAGCGAGGTCAACTGCTCCACCGCGGTGCGCATGGTTTGCAATTCGGCGCGAGCCGGGGTCAGCCAGGCGGAAGCCTCAATCGCCAGGCGGGTTTCGACGGCGGCTTGCAGGCGTTCTTCGCGGTGGCGCAATTCGCGCGCCAGTTCGGTGTTGGCCGCGTCGCGTTCGCGCTGGGCGGCGCGGGTCTGCGCTTCGGCTTCCTTGAGGCGCGTCTGGGCGGTGGCGAGGTCGTGCTCCAGAGCCGTTTGGCGCTCGCGCTGGCGCGCGTATTTGTCATCCACGCCCTTGAGGCGACGCAGGTCGGCGCGGGTGTCGCGCAACTGCTGTTCGAGTTGCTGGCGGGCGTCGTGCCAGGCTTCCTGGGTCAGGGGGAGGGTGGCAGGGGGCGCCCCGGTGCCGATGGTTTCGAGCAGGCGGCCGAAGGTCTCTTGCAGGCGGGTGACGGCCTCCGCGGGTGCGAGCGCGAGGAAGGGCGTTTCCTGACGCAGCCAGCGCGCGGCCAGGTCGCGCACGTCGGTGCGCTCATCGGCCAGCATCGCCAGGAGCAGCCGGGGCGCGCCGAAGAGTGCGGCCAGCTCGTTACGGCAGTCGCGCAGCGTCGCGGCGGCGAGGATCCCCACCACCGGGCGGTGGAGCGAGTGAGCGCCGAGTACACGGCGCAGGGCGTCGGAGATCGGCTGGCTACCGGTGGCTAACTGCGCGGCACGGCTGCGCAGGGCCACGATATTGCCAGCACGGAAGCCACCGGCTTGGAAGGCCGGATCCTGCTGCGCGAGCGCGGTCAGTTCCGGATCGGGGCAGGCCTCGATCACCCGGCGCAGTTCGGCGTCCAGCTCCGGGGTCCAGCGCATGTCGGGGTGGAGTGCCATTACCACTTGTATCCGAGGGTTTGCAGGAACGCGCGGGCGATGATCATGTGGCCGCGGCCGAGCGGGTCGAAGAGCCCTTCGGCCACCGGTTGCGCACGGCCGGCATCGGTGATCGAATCGCCGATGAGTACGAGTTTCTGTCCTTTGCGGATCTTCATGGGGTTACTCCTGTAGATCTCGGATGAATGGGGAAAGGGCGTGGTACGTAGGGATCTGGTGGCGGCGGCAATAGGCGCGCGTGGTGGCATCGGGGGTGACCGCGCCGGGTGTCAGCAGGGCGGCATGGATGCCGGCACGGATGCCGGCCCGCAGATCGGACAGGCGGTCGCCCACCATCCAGCACTGTTCGGGGTCCAGCTCCTCGCGCGCGATCGTTTCCAGGATGAAGCGGGGGGACGGTTTGCGGTAGGTGGGGGGCTCGTCCGGGCGCTCGGGGGCCATGGCGATCTGTTCGATGCCGGGTGGTGGCAGGTGGAGCAGGTGCAGCATGCGGGCGTTGACGGCCTCGGCCTCCTGCCAGGTGTAGTAGCCGCGGCCGATGCCGCTCTGGTTGGTCAGCACAAAGAGGCGGTGGGTCTTCAGGGCCCGGCAGAGGGCCGCACGGGCGCCGGGGAGGAGCTTTACGCCCGCTGGATCACGGAGGTAGCCGACGTCATGGATGATGACGCCATCACGATCCAGGAAGAGGGCGGCGCAGCGTGGCGGGGTCTTCTTCACGGTCGCCCCTGCTTGCCGCGACGCGCGGGGGCGACATGGCCCTGCACGCTGCGCAGTTGCGCTAGGATCTCGGCCGGCGTGGCGGTGGCCACACCCACCTTGCCGACCACTACACCGGCGGCGAGGTTGGCGAGCGTGGCGGCCTGATCGAGCGTGGCACCAGCGGCCAGCGCGGCGGTCAGCATGGCGATGACCGTGTCGCCGGCGCCGCAGACATCGAAGACTTCCCGTGCCGCGGTGGGGATGCGGTGCGCGGTGGCCCCCTGGCGGCAGACCAGCATCCCCTCCGCGCCGAGCGTTACCACCAGCATGCGTGGCTGGTGGCTGGCAAAAATACGCGACGCCACATCCTCGGCCGGGAAGTGGGGGGCTGCGCTGCCGGGGAGGCCGGCCAAGGCGAGCGCCTCGGTGCGATTGGGGACCACCAGCGGCACGTTGCGGAAGGCGAGCGCGGGGCGCGGCTTGGGGGCCAGGGCCAGCAGCGTTTGCGGGCGCGCATGCGACTGCACCCAGCGGATGAGCTCGCTGGAGATGACCCCCTTGGCATAATCGGAGAGGATGATGGCATCCGCCTGCGCCACCTTGGCGGTGAGCAGGGGGGCGAACTTGGCCGGCGCCAGGGTGTATTCCTCGGCGTCGCGTTCGACGTCCAGGCGGCAGAGCTGCTGCTGGCGGCACATGACGCGGGTCTTCACGATGGTGGTGCAGGCGCGGCGCAGCAGGCGCGGATCCAGCGTGATCTGCTGCGCGGCCAACAGGGCGGCGAGGGCACGTCCGTCGGCGTCCTGGCCGGCCACGCCCACCAGATCAACCGGCAGGCCGAGGGCGCGCAGGTTCAGGGCCACATTGGCGGCGCCGCCGGCGGTCGAGGTAGTGCGCGCCACGCGCATCACGGGCACCGGCGCTTCGGGCGAAAGGCGCTCGGCATCGCCCCAGAG
>CAYSHQ010000259.1:0-3850 GCA_964430835.1 uncultured Lentisphaerales bacterium | reverse complement strand
ACCTGATGCTGAGTCGCTCCCACGAATCCGAGCTGGAACTGGCACGTATCGGCTGTGCCCATCTAGCCGGTCAGCAGACCCCCACGGTCCTGGTCGGTGGCCTCGGCATGGGCTACACGTTGCGGCAAACCCTCGATCTGCTGGGGGCGCGCGCCACGGTGGTTGTCGCCGAACTACTCCCCGAGATCGTCCGGTGGAACCGCGATTATCTGGGAGCACTGACGAACCACCCGCTACAGGATCCGCGCGTGGTGTTGAAGATCAATGATGTGACCGACGTGATCCGTCAATCGCCCGGCGTGTTTGACGCCATCCTGCTCGACGTCGACAACGGCCCTCAACCGATTACAGATGCCAGCAATCGTGAGCTCTACAGTCCGGCCGGGATCCAGGCCTGCATCCAGGCACTGCGTCCCACGGGTTGCCTAGCCATTTGGTCGGCTTTTGACGACCCGCCTTTTGAGCGACGCCTGCGCCAAACGTCGCTGCACGTACGTTCCTTCCGGGTGCCCGCCTACGCGGGGTCCAGTTCCTACCACTGCTGTATTTGGCTCGCCTCGCGCGATCACAAGAGCCTGGCGCAGGTGCAATCCACCGGCTGCCAGAGGCCGCCCGCTGCAACGGTGCCGGCGAGAATTCCAGGCGCATAACCGCCGTGTACAGGCAGCCCGCCGCGCATAAGCATTTGGGTAACGTACCTGTATGCCGCGCGACGCCGCCTTGTGGGCAACTGGCGATCGAAATTAGAAATACGCCCCTTCCAACCTTCCAATCTTCCAGCTCGCGCAGGTTGCGGAGGGGCTGCAGGTTGCTACGCGAAGGCTACTTCGCCTCCCGGATGCGCTTGGTGGTGCGCATGGCGCAGAACTCCGGGCCACACATGGAGCAGTGGTCGTCCTTGGCCTCGTCCGTGTGCGTGCGGGTCTTTTGCCAGCGTGCCTGGGCATGCGGGCCATCCAGCGCCAGTTCGAACTGGCGCTTCCAATCAAATGCCACGCGTGCCCGTGACATGGCGTCGTCGCGGTCGCGTGCGCCAGCCAGGCCACGGGCCACATCGCCGGCATGCGCGGCAATGCGGTAGGCTACCATCCCCTGATGCACTTCGTCCTCGTCCGGCAGCCCCAGGTGTTCGGCGGGGGTGACGTAGCAGAGCAAGGAAGCGCCATAGACCGTGGCCGCCGTGGCGCCAATGCACGAGGTAATGTGATCGTACCCCGGGGCAATGTCAGTGACGACCGGACCCAACACATAGAAGGGTGCGCCGTCGCAGACTTGCTGTTCGCGCTCCATGTTCATCTGGATCTGGTTGAACGGCACGTGCCCGGGCCCCTCCACCATCACCTGTACGCCGGCGCGGCGGCAGCGCTGCACCAACTCGCCCAGTACTTCCAGTTCGCCAAATTGCGCCGCATCACTGGCATCGGCCAGACACCCGGGACGTAAGCCGTCGCCGAGCGACACGGTGACATCATGCCGGACCAGGATTTCGAGCACCTCGTCCCAGCGCTCGTAGAGCGGGTTTTCGCGGTTATGCGTTTGCATCCACTCCGCCATAATGGCGCCGCCGCGGCTGACGATCCCCATGATGCGCTGCATCGCCATCGGCACATGCCGGTGCAATAAGCCGGCATGCAGAGTCATGAAGTCCACCCCCTGTTCGGCCTGCTCGCGAATCACTTTGAGCAGCAATTCCGGGTTCATCTGGGGGACATCGCCCTGCATGCGCGAGATCGTCTCGTAGACCGGGACCGTGCCCAGTGGCACGGGCGAGGCGTCCAGCAGCCCCTGCCGGATACTGGCCAGATCCGCACCGACGCTCAGATCCATGACAAAATCCGCGCCCGCGGTGAGCGCCACCTGCAGCTTGCGCTGTTCCTCGCGGCAGGCGGAACGCTGGGTGGATCGGCCGATGTTGGCATTTACTTTGGTGCGGAAGAGGCGCCCCACCCCGATCGCACGGGACTGGGTATGCGCGGGGTTGAGCGGGATGACGGCATGGCCACGCGCCACCGCCTCGCACACACGTGCCACATCCACATTTTCGTCTGTCGCCACCTGCCGCATGGCGGGGGTGATGATACCTGCTTGAGCCGACTGCAATTGGGTCACGGATTCTATTCTCCTTGGGAACAGCATAGTACCTTGTCAGCGCTTCAAATCCAAGTTGGAACCGCAGCCATCCCCCAGCAGGATCGCGCGCAGTTGCGTATAATCGGCCACCACTTGCCACACCAGGGGGTGCATGGCTGCGACGACGGCCGGATCGTGGGTGAACCCCAGGACGCGCAACCCTGCACCATGGGCGGAACGGGCCCCATTGAGCGTGTCTTCAATTGCCACCCCTTGGGCGGCGGACACATGCAAGCGGCGTACGGCTTCACGATAGACGGCGGGATCGGGCTTGCCCGGGCCCACCTCTTCAGAACTCAACACAAGCCGAAAGAGCCCATGCAGCCGGTGCGCCTCGATGACAGCCTGCATCAAGGCTGGACCCGACGTAGAGACCAGCGCCAGCGGCACGCCGCGCGCAGAGAGCGCACGGATCAGCTCAGCCGCACCCGGGATGGCACCGACCCCCTGGCGAATGCCGTGCAGCACGATTCCATCCATCTGTCGGCAGAGATCCTGCACATCGGCGACCACCTGTGGGTGGTGCGCCAGCACGTACTGGATGCTCTCCTGGCTCCCCATGCCGGCCGTATGCGCCTGCATGGTCGCATCGAGGGTAATGCCGAGGTTGCCAAATACCCTGGCGATGGCTTCCTGCCAAACGGGCTCAGAGTCCAGAATCACGCCATCCATATCGAAAAAGACGGCGGCCGGGAGCAGCGCGCCGTGCGCGGATGTCAGTGGCATGGGATGGATTCAACCTGTACGTGGGTGGGTTCTTTACGACGCACCATGCCTAGCACCGTGGCACGTGTGCCGAGCGTGCGCCCCGCGCGGATGGCTTGGTAGACAAACTCTTTGCCTTCCACCACGGCCTCGGTCAGTGCGCAACCGGTGGCCAGCGCCGCGGTAATGGCGGCACTCAACGTGCAGCCGGTACCATGCAAGGAGAGCGGATCTCGCACGACCGAAGTGCGTAGCCGCAGCAAGTTGTCGCCACCGAGCCCGAGATAGTCGGCCGCTCGCGCTGCAAAATGGCTATGCCCACCCTTTACCAGCACCGCACAGCGGAAGCGTGCGGCCAGTTCCCCGGCGGCGCGGGCGGCCGCATCGTCACCAGTCACCGGCCCCCCTAACAGGGCGGCGGCCTCCGGCAGATTGGGCGTGATCAAAGACGCCAGCGGTAGGAGGCGACGTTGTAACACCTCGATGGCGTCCTCCGCCAGCAACCGTGCGCCACTGGTAGCGATCATGACCGGATCCACAACCAACGGAATAGCGCGATGCCGCTGCAGCACCTGCGCCACGATTTCAATCAAACCGGCGTTCAGCAGCATGCCGGTCTTGATGGCTTGTATCTCATAGCGCGCGAAGATGGCATCGAGCTGCAGGCGCAGAAACTCCGGATCCACGGGCAGCAGACCTGCCACGCCTTCTGGGTTCTGGGCGGTAAGCGCGGTAATAGCGGTGCAGCCATGTACGCCGAAGCCATGGAAGGCGCGCAGATCGGCTTGTATGCCGGCATTGCCGCCGCTGTCACTACCGGCGATAGTCAGGGCCACCGGTTGTGGTTGTTGGGAGGGTCGCAGTGGCATGATGACATCCTGTATGGAACCACGCAGGAGGGAAGGTTTCAGGTTTCAGGGTTCAGGTCGCACAAGCGCAGTGCGGCCATCTTGATCGAACGTAACTACTCAGGACATGTCTCGCGACGGCAGAACCCGGTGGACGACTACGGCGA
>CAYSHQ010000258.1:0-3855 GCA_964430835.1 uncultured Lentisphaerales bacterium | reverse complement strand
GGCCGAAAGCTGGAAGCAGTTGCTGGCCAGCGGCAAGGTGGATAACGAGGCCGAGGTGCGCGAGCGTTTGGCACGGGCGCTGGTTGCCAATAAGGATCTCGCTGGCGCGCGTGTGCAGTTCGAGGCGGCCAGCCAGTTGTTGGGCGGCGCCGCCAAGCTGGCGCGCGAGAGCCGCGAGCTCTGGGCACGCGCGAGCTTTGGCACCAGTGACTTTGCCGCTGCCGCCGCCCAATATCGCGCGCTCTTTGAGGCGTTTCCGGATGCGCCAGCCTATGCCTATGAGGGCGCGGTTAGTCAGGAGCGGGCCGGTAATTGGGTGGAAGCCGAGAAAGGGTACGCCAGCGCGGCCAAGCAGCGCCAGCAGTTGCCAGCCGATTACGCGGCTGATCTGGATGCCAGCCTGGCCCGGGCGCGGTTGCAGAGCGGTGGCGGTGATCAGGGGATGGCGTATTGGCTGGGACGCCTAGGGACCAATGCGACGCCGTCTGAGTTTGAACGGGGCGTGGCCGCCTTGAATCGCATCAAGAGTACGGCTACGGCGGGCGAGGGTCTGCCCCGGTTGGAGGCGTTGCTGGCGCACTATCCTGCGACGGAGGTGCGGTATTATGCCTTGGGAGCCGTGCTGCTGCGCCTGCTAGCCGCGCAGGCCCGACCGGAGGAACTTGGCCGCTGGTCCAACAAGCTGGCCACCGATCTGGCCGCGCATGAGAGTGTCCTCACTAATAAGAGTTTCGGTGCCACACTGGCCCCGGCCATGATCTGCTTCTATCGCGGGGAATCCGACCGCTTGGCGGGCCGCGCCGCCGAAGCCTTGGCCTCGTACGAGACCGTGCTGGCCGTCTATCCGTACAACGAGTGGCCGGACGCGGCGGGGTGCCGTGCGGCTGAATGCTATGCCGCGCTGGGCGATAGCGTGACGGCTTCCAACAAATGGATGGATGTGATCAAGTCCGCAGGCACAGCGCCGGGTTCCGCCGCTTGGCGCGAACGCGCGCAGCAGAACCTGCAGGGCTTGGCTAAGAAGGAGTGAGGTCGGCATACAACCATGGCGTGCGTTAAGCACAGGAGGAACAGGTATGAATGGGTTTTCGCTGCGTGAAATGTTGATGAATGGCTGGCCGGTGGTCAGTGTGCTGTTCATCATGTCGATCTTTTCGCTTTCGATCCTCTATAATCGGGTCATGCTGCTGCGGCGGGCGCGGCTGAACCCCAAGCTGTTTGTGCCGCAGGTGCTACAGCAGTTGGAGGGACAGGCAGTCGGCAAGGCCGGGGCCTTCTGCGACAGCCAGGGGAAACCGCTGGCCGCAGTGATCGCCGCGGTGCTGCGGCAGGCTGGCGGGCGGGAGGCCAAGGAGCGGGCGCTGCGCCATGCGCTGCAGGATGAACTGCTGGCCCTCAAACAGTACCTGGCCTTTCTCGGCACCGTGGCCAACACCGCGCCGTTCGTCGGGCTGCTGGGGACCGTGGCCGGGATTATCAAGGCCTTCCGCGACATCGCGATGAATGTCGGGGGCGGCCCGGAAGTGGTCTCCGCAGGCATTGCCGAAGCCCTGATCACGACCGCGTTTGGTTTGGTCGTGGCGATCCCGGCCGTGTTCGGCTTCAATTACTGCGTGAACAAGGTCGATGTCCTGGCCGATGAGATGGAGTGGGGCGCGCACGAAGTCATCGATAAGCTGCTGCCGGGGGGGGAATAACCGTGCAAGCGGCCGATACAGGCAGGCGTAGGACCCGCGTGATGGCGGAGATCAACATGATCCCGCTGATCGACGTGGCGCTGGTGTTGCTGGTCATCTTCATGGTGATGACCCCTTTTCTTGTGAAGTCGCAGATCAAGATCAACCTTCCCAAGGCCAAGCAGGCGGAAGCGGCCAAGGCCACGGAGAAGGCCTTCACGCTGCAGGTGGAAAAGGACGGGGCGGTCTGCATCGACGGCGAGCGCGTCGCGCCCGAGGCGCTGGATGCCGCGATCCAGCGGGCGCTGCCCAATCCCGAGCAGCAGCCGGTGATGATCGAGGCGGATAAGGATGTGGCGTTCCAGCATGTCATTGTGGTGATGGACGCGGTGAAGAAGCACGGTGGGGTGAAACTGGGTGTCAGCGTTAAGCATGACACCGGCCGGGGGCGAAAATGACCGGGAGCAGCGCCCATAGACCAGGCGAGCTGGCCGCGTGGCTGGTGGCCGCAGTGCGCGCCGCCGGTTTGTCGCGCCAGCCGCTGTGGGTCACGGCCTGCTGGGTGAGCGGCCTGCATTTGGGTTTGCTGGCCGTGTTACTCTTTGTGCCCCTGCCGGATGTCATGCGCGAGAACACGCCGCCCGCCGGGATTGTGATGCTCTGCGAGAACATCTCGCCACCCGCCCCCAGTGCCGTGCGTTCGTTGCAGGATGTCCGGCGTCAGACCTTCGAACCGCAGGAAGAGGCGCCGGAACAGCCACGTGAGTTGACCACGCCCATGCCTACGCCCGCGCCTGCGGAGGCACCACTCGAGGCCCAACCGCTTTTGTCGTCAACCCCGCTTACGCCGGTGGCCGCACCTGCCACACTGGCAGGCAGCGCCAGAGGGTTGGAGAAGTTGCAGCCGGTCACGCTGCTCGTCAACACCCCCGAGCAGGTGGAGGTGCAACGCGCGGCCGCACCACTGCAGACACGCACGGCGGCCCGCCGCTTGGTCGCGGCCGCCGAACAGCCGACCGCCACCGCCCAGTTACAGCAGGTACCGGATGACAGGGCGCGCCAGGGCGAGGACCAGGGGTTACGTGAAGTAGCCGCCCGGCTGACGGCGACCACCGCCGCCACGACGGGTTTGCAGGAACCGACCCGCGGCACCAGCTTGTCGGGCGCAGACCGCGCCGCCACGCTGCTGGCGAATTTGAAACCCAGCCCAATCCGGTTTGAGTCCTTCCAGGGGCTGCAGGTGCCGGTGGCCCGCCTGGCCGATCAGCTTGCCCAGCTCGATGCGGCTGGCAGCGGCGGCCAAGGGGTGAATATCGATGGCATCGTCCAAGCGGAGGAGTCGTCCAAAAGCTGGAAAAGCGGACGGTTTCATCTGCACGCGCCGGGCGCCACGCCCCCGGAAGCCGATCCTGCCACCTACTGCTACGTCAGCAAAACCGAGGCTCAGGGAAAACCTTGCCTGTATGTGGCGTTTGTGTGTCAGGATCCGGATCTGAATCAGCTTTTGACCCGCTCCGATGGCGGCAGCGCCGCCGCACTGATCATGGATGATTCCATTGAGCTGTTCCTGGATACCAACTGCGACCGCAAGGATTACAACCAGTTGATCGTGAATGCCAAGGGGGCGTATTGGGCGGCCTATATGCCCACGCCACAAGCCGTGAAGAATCCGCAGGCCTGGGATGCGCAGCTCAGCGTGAAGACCGCGCTCAACAAGGAAACCGGGCAATGGTCCTGTGAGATCCTGATTCCTTTTGCCCGCCTGGGCGGTGTACCGCCGGCCGGCTCGCGCTGGGCGGTTAACTTCTGCCGCAATTTCCGCGGCCAGAAGGACGACAAGCAGTTACAGAGCTGGTTTGCCGTTTATGACAAGAACCGTAACTTCCATCACCCCGATCGCTTCGGGATCTTCCAGTGGTAAACTACCTCGCCGCCTTCCTCGGCTATCCAGCGCTTGGCGCATGCCGCAGCCAGTAGCCCCGGCCCGCCCCGGGCTGCGGGCCGCGCGATCCAAGGTGGCGATGATCAAGGTGTAAGTTTTGTACCCGCCCGAGATCGCAATCCGCCCTCGGCCCGGGGGCGGGCCGGGGCTACTGACAGCCGCCAATTGGGCAGAGCCCTTCTTTCGCGGGCGCGACGGTCGAACCCGATGGACGACTACGGCGACGACTACGGCTAA
>CAYSHQ010000257.1:0-3870 GCA_964430835.1 uncultured Lentisphaerales bacterium | reverse complement strand
CGATGTGATGCGCGTAGGCACCTCCTACAAGTACTGGTTTAATCCCTGGTGGCATCATGTGCTGAATGTGCGCGGCCGCGTGGAAACGGTCAGTTCGTACAGTGGTGAGCCCGTACCTATCTATGATCGCCTCTTCCTGGGCGGTGGGCGCACCATTCGGGGTATCCGCTACCGTGACGCCGGACCCAAGGTGGTCGATAATGTGAACAACCCCAGCGAGCAACACCCGGTCGGTGGCGCGACGCTGGGCATGCTTTCGGGCGAATATAGCATTCCGCTGTTTGAGGCGGTGCGACTCGCCTTCTTCAGCGACGCCGGTAGCCTCCATCGCGAGGAGTATGACGTGGGCAATCTCGCACGGGACTACTGTGTGACCTATGGCACCGGCTTGCGCATTGACATCCCCGGGTTCCCGATCCGGGTGGATTATGCGATACCGTTGCGTAAGGATAGTACTCTTACCCGCACGGAGAACTTCGTCTTCTGGATCGGGTTTGAATAACAACGAAACAGGATTCCCAAACGGACCTACGAGGAGCGCTTCATGAAACGAATTGGTATGCTGGTGGCGTGTGTAGGCGTGGGTGCGGTCTTGGCCGCCCACGCGCAGAGCGTGGCGGTGGTGGATATGGAGGAGTTGGTTCGGTTGCATCCGAACACGGCTTCCGACAAGAAGCTACTGGATTCGACGGTCAAGGATTTCAAGGCGGAGAACGATGAGTTGCGCCAGAAGCTGGAAGGGATGCAGGATGAGTTCGACAAGGCTCGCAAGGAGGCCCAGGATCCGGCCTTGAGCGAAAAGGCGCGCAAGGTGGCGGAGGATCGCGCCGGCAAGTCGCTGGACGCATTGAAGACGGCGGATCGCGCGGCTCGCGAGAAGATGCAAGCACGGCAGGAGCAGCTTTCGGACATGCAGTCGCGTATGCTGAAGAAGACGATCGGCGAGTTGCGCGATCTGATCGGCAAATATGCCGGGGAGCAGAAGATTGCGGTGGTGCTGCCAGCCGGGCAGGTGGTGTTCAGCGCTCCGACGCTCGATATTACCGATGCGATCATGAAGCAGATGAGTGTCTCGGCGCCGGTTCGGGAAAAGAATGAACCCGCCAAGCCGACGGCCGGAAAGGACGCCGGCTTGCCGGCGGGAACGAAATGAACTGGACGGTATTGGTGCTGGCGGAGCGGGTGGGCGGCTCGGTGGAAGGTGACGGCGCAGCGGAGATTCGTGCGTTGTCGGCCCTGGGCGAGGCGCGTGCAGGTGATGTTTCCTTCCTGTCGAATCCCCGGTATGAGCACCTGATGGCGACCACCGCCGCTACGGCCGTGGTGGTCGCGCGCGGCTGGAACGGGGTGCACAAGTGCGCGGCTTTGATTCGCGTGGACAATCCGGACAAGGCCTGCACGGAACTGGGGGGGCTGTTATGCCCGCCGGCGGTGGTGCGGACCCCGGGCGTGCACCCGACGGCGGTGATCGCGCCGACCGCTCAATTGGGGCAGAACGTGCATGTGGGCGCGTACACGGTGATCGAGGACGGCGCCACGATCGGGGACCGCTGCGTCATTGAGGCCCAGTGTTATGTCGGGCGGAGCGTGGTGCTTGGCGCAGAGGCCCATCTCTATCCGCAGGTCTGCATCCGCGAGGACTGTCGCATTGGTGAGCGATTTATCGCGCATTGTGGCGTGGTGGTCGGCAGCGATGGCTATGGGTATAACGTTGAATTTCGGGGCGGACGTCCGGTCGTGATCAAGATCCCGCAGCTCGGCATCGTGGAGATCGGCAGCGACGTGGAAATAGGTGCCAATACGACGATTGATCGAGCCCGGTTTGGCCGCACGCGCATCGGTAATCATGTAAAAATAGACAACCTGGTCCAGATCGCCCACAATGTGCAGGTGGGTGACTGCTCCGGGATTGTGGCGCAGGTCGGGATCGCCGGCAGCACCCGGATTGGCTCCGGCGTGATGATCTGGGCGCAGGCGGGTATTGCCGGGCATCTGCATGTCGGCGATCGTGCCCAGGTTGGGCCGCAGGCCGGCATCAGCAAGGACGTGCCGCCCGGGGAGTTTGTCATGGGTTCGCCTGCCGTGTCCAAGAAGGAGTTTGTGGTGGGGTTGGCGGCGCCGCGTGCGGTGGAGAAGTTGAAGCATCGCGTGGCGGAACTGGAAGCGCGCTTGGCGGCGCTGGAAGAACAGCGGTCGCCTACGGCGTAAGTGGCCGACGGTATGGTCGCAGCAGGGGCTTAACGTGACACGCGAAGCGCATCTGGTGGCCCAGCTCAGGGCGCGTGGCTGGTGGCTGGCGCTGGCGGAGTCCTGTACCGGCGGTCTGGTGGCCGCGCGCCTCACCGCAGTCGCTGGCGCCTCGAGGGTCTTTGCCGGCGGTGTGGTCGCTTATCATAACGACGTGAAGCGCGATTTGCTGGCCGTTCCGGTGGACGTGCTGGCTACGAAAGGCGCGGTCAGTTCGGAAACGGCCCTCGCCATGGCGCAGGGGGTGCGCCAGCTGTTGCGTGTTAATCTGGCGGCGGCCGTCACGGGGATCGCCGGCCCTGGCGGGGGCACGGACGCGAAACCCGTTGGCTTGGTATTCATCGCCGTGGCCAGTGCGACTGGCGTGCACGTGGAGCAGTTTGTATTTAACGGCACCCGCGCGGCGGTGCGGGCACAGGCCGCCGAGGCGACCTTGCGACTGCTGGTAGATCACCTGGCGCAGTGACGTGGAGCCGGAGCCGTCGGTGGATCACGGCACAGATGGTACGGACGGGTCATGGATGCATTGCTACAGGTTGATTGTTTGGGCGTACGATTCCGTCGTAACGGCGTGTTGACCACACCGGTGCGCGGCGTCTCGTTCTCGATTGCGCCGGGCGAGCAGTTGGCGCTGGTGGGGGAGAGTGGCTGCGGCAAGAGTATGACCTGCCTGGCCTTGACCGCATTGTCGCCCACGGATCGTGCGGAGCGCACCGGGCGCGTCTGGTTCAACGGGTGTGATCTGCTCTCACTGGATGAAGACGGTTTGCGTGCCGTGCGCGGACGGGATGGCATTGCGTATGTTTTTCAGGATCCGGCCGCATCCCTGAATCCGGTCATGCGCATCGGGGATCAAATTGCGGAATGCCTGACTGGGCCTGGGGGCGCACGCCGGGCAGAAGCGGTCCGGTTGCTGGCCCGGGTCGGGCTGCCGGATCCGGAGCGTGCCGCAGGCTCCTATCCGTGTGCCTTGAGCGGGGGGATGCAACAGCGGGCGATGGTGGCGATGGCATTGGCTTGTCGTCCTCGTCTGCTGATTGCCGATGAACCCACCACGGCGCTCGATGTCACGACCCAGCGGCAAGTGTTGGCACTGATTGCGTCGCTGGCGCGAGAAAATGGTATGGCCGTGCTGCTGGTTACGCACAATCTCGGCTTGGTGGCGGGGCAGTCCGAACGCGTGGCCGTGATGTATGCGGGGCAGGTGGTGGAGATGGGGCCGGTGGCGCAGGTATTGCGTACGCCACGCCATCCCTACACCGCGGGGCTGTTAGCCGCCGTGCCGCGCCTGGATGCGCCATGGGGGGGCGTGCTTACCGGGATCCCAGGGACCGTGCCATCACCGGATCGCTGGCCAGGCGGCTGCGCCTTTGAGCCGCGGTGTGAAAAACGCCGGATGCAATGCGGGCAGCCGCCGCCGAATCACGAAACGGCCGATCAGCGACAGCTCCGGTGCTGGCTTCCGCCGCCTGCCGACTATCCGGAGACCTAGTCGGTCGCGCGCCTGTCGCGTGTGGCCGCGGCGTAGCGCGAAGGGGCGCGAAGGGCCTTTGAATGCAGGGCTAATACCTTCTTTGTTCGACCAAATAGCCACACCCCAAACGCGCGACCGCTCTGGCGGTG
>CAYSHQ010000256.1:0-3876 GCA_964430835.1 uncultured Lentisphaerales bacterium | reverse complement strand
CCGAGATCCCCGACGAGGAAGCCGAGAAGCTCACCACCGTCGGCAAGGTGACGGACTATCTGAAGAGCAAGGGCCTCGACAAGGAATAAGAGGCAGCCGTCTCTCTTCTGACCGGGGTGGATCTTCGCGTCCCCCCGGTCTTGTTTTAATTCCCAACAGGATAGCGTGGTATGAGAAAAGTTGTTGTAACAGGGCTTGGTGCCATCTCCCCCGTGGGATGCGGTGTCACAACTTTCTGGCAGAATATCGTAGCCGGCAAAAGCGGCATCACCCGCATCGATCGCTTCGATCCGACGGATCAGACCGCACAGATCGCCGGACAGGTGCGCGACCTGACGGCCGATACGTTCATCCCCCCCAAGGAACAGCGGCGCTTGGACCGCTTCTCCGTGTATGCGATTTGCGGCGCCAAGATGGCGATTGCTGATGCCGGTATCGATTTTTCCAAGGCCGATGCCGAGCGCTGTGGCGTGGCCATGAGCGCCGGTATGGGTGGCATCGAGACGTTTTATGGCGAAGCCATCACCATGAAGGAAAAGGGGCCGCGGCGCGTGTCGCCGTTTACCGTGCCCGCCATGATCCCGAACATCCCTTCCGGCCTGATCGCCATTGAGTTCGGCCTCAAGGGCCCGAACTACGCCGTGGTCACCGCCTGCGCCTCGGCGCTCCACTCCATCGGCTTTGCCATGCGTTCCATTCAGTGCGGCGAGTGCGATGTCATGGTCGCCGGCGGCGCGGAAGCCACGATTACCCCCATGGGGATCGCTTCCTTCGCCTCTATGCGCGCCCTGAGCACCCGCAACGACAACCCGGCTGCGGCCAGCCGCCCGTTTGACAAGGACCGCGATGGCTTTGTCATGGGCGAGGGTGCCGGCGTGCTGCTGATCGAAGAGTACGAGCACGCGGTTCGCCGCGGTGCGCGTATCTACGCCGAGGTGGCCGGCTTTGGCATGACCTGCGACGCGTTCCACATGACAGCCCCCTGCGACGATGGCGATGGCGCACGCCGCGCCATGCTGCGCTCCATGGAGAGCGCCGGGTTGCGTACATCGGACGTGGACTACATCAATGCCCATGGCACCAGCACCCCGCTGGGTGACAAGGGCGAGACCCTGGCCATCAAGCGTGCGCTCGGCGAGACCGATGCCCGCCGCGTCATGGTCTCCTCCACCAAGTCGATGACCGGCCACTTGCTCGGCGGTGCGGGTGGCATTGAATCCGTGGCCTGTGCCATGGCCTTGCATACCGGCATTGTACCGCCGACGATCAACTACACCACACCGGATCCGGACTGCGACCTGGACTACGTGCCCAATACGGCGCGCCAGGTGCCGATTCGCGCCTGCTTGAACAACTCGTTCGGGTTTGGCGGCCATAACGCCTGCATCGCGTTCCGCAAGGTGTAAGGGCTGTTGCGTGATCTTGTCCGGCGGTGCGCAGCAGTTGCGCACCGCCGGTTTGTCTATCGGGGAGGCGTGTCATGGCTACTGGTTCGGAAACGCCCGACGAGGCCCGTCGCGCGCAACTCACGCGCGAACTGCACCGCGATGTGGCTCAGCGCCGCACCGGCTACCGCGAACAGGCGTTGCGGGTGCTGCCGCACGTCTGCGCCAGCTGCGGGCGCTCTTTCAGTGGGCCGCGCCTGCGCGAGCTGACCGTTCATCACCGCGATCATAACTTCAAGAACAACCCGCCGGATGGCAGCAACTGGGAGCTGCTCTGCCTCTATTGTCACGACCACGAGCATGACAAGAGCACGAGCATGGGCGGCTACTTCGAGGGGCGCACGGCCAAGCGTGACGAGTTTAAGCCGGGCCTCTCTTCGCCATTTGACCAGTTGGATACGCTGCTGGGTAAGCCGTCCGATGCCGTGACACCGCCGGATCAGGCCTAAAGCCAAAGCCAAATCGTAATCGTAACTGCTGAGGTGCCAGTGTTCAGTGTTCGGGGTTCCCCTACTGCCGTCCTGAACACGGAACACTGGCACCGGAGCCGTTACTCGTAATCGTAATCGTGATCCCCGCAAGGCCTCGGGTTAAGGTCCCCCTGTTTAGCGCACTTTTCCGCATTGAGCGCGGGCAGAGATACTGGTATAACATTCCTCGGTTCGTATTGCGGGTGTAGTTCAATGGTAGAACTCCAGCCTTCCAAGCTGGTCACGTGGGTTCGATTCCCATCGCCCGCTCCATCTTTCCTAATCCGTACTCACGCGCTTCTTGAGTGCCGCAGCCGCTTGCGTCGCGGTGGACGCCACATGCGGCCCGCCATCATGCGTCAGGGCGTCCAGCAGTGCCTGGTCGGATGCGCCACCCAGTTCGCCGAGTGAGGCGATGGCGGCCAGGCGGAGCATCTCGGTCGCGCCGGTCTGCGCCAGCTCGCGCGCCACGGGCAGCACCTCTTTGGCGCCATGCAGCGCGGCCACGCGTAAGGCGGTGATCCGGCATGGCTCGGACGACCGGTCGTCCTTGGCTACGGCGGTCGCCAGGGTTACCACTTCCGCGGTCGGCATGCCTTCCGGATTCCATCGGGCAATGGCTTGCAGTCCCAGCAGGGCCGTGCCCGCGAAGGTCTCCGTGCGTTGGGTCGTGGCAGCGCGCAACACCGCCAGCGCCAAGGCGTGCGCCGCCACCGCCTCTGGTTCGCGTCGGCCGGATAACCGACCCTGCCCAACCGCGAGGAACTGCAGACAATAATCGCGCCAGACCAGATCATAGGTTTCATCGCGAAACATCGTAGCGAAACTGGAAACCCAGGCGGGCGTCACTTCTGGTTGGCGCAGCAGGAGGTCTGCGGCCGCGTTCTTCAGACCGTTATACTCCTGCGACGTCAGTCCGCAGGTTGGATCATAGGGAATGGTCAGCCATTGTACCAACGCGGTAGCGTCGTTGGTGGATAGGATCTGAGGCAGTCGTTGCAGGGTAGCCATGCGCGCGGTGTAATGGATCGGAGTTGCCAGGATTGCGACCGTGGGGTTGTTCGTCAGATCAGATAGATTCGCTGGGGCGTGCGCGGGAGGCGTCGGCTTGGCTGGCGCAGCCATGTGGGGCTGTTCGTGCATCGGCGGTTGATGGCGGGGTGGGGCAGCTGTGCGCACAACCGGTGGACAAGCCGACTTGTTGCCAACGCGCACCCAAGTGCCCACCAACCCGGACAACAGGACTGCCACCAACAAGAGCCCCCACCATTTCGCGTGACGCATGTCATATCCCCCGTATGTGCGCATCCTTACAAGTTACGACGGCCGTGTCAAACGGGAAGGATGCCCAAGAATTATTCCCGTTGCATTCATTGGAAGGGTGTGTATATTTATCGAACATTAAATGGGGTTGCGCGGCGATTCGGTGCAGGCCCGCAGTGGGTCGGGGGTTGTATGGGGGAGATGGATCATGCAAATTTGGGATTCCACGGTGCTGGCGGCGGCATGGCAGCATTGTTGTAGGGCGACGCTCCTACGTCTCGCACTGGGGCTACTCGGCACGTTCGCTCCGCAGGCGCAGGCCGTGTTGGCCACCGGCGGGACGGTCACCAACTATACCCATAACGGGACCAACTACACCGCGCATCACTTCACGGATAGCGGCAGTCTTGTGATATGCGCTGGCGGAACGGTTGAATATCTGGCTGTCGCCGGTGGTGGCGGGGCTGGTGGATTGTATCAGGGGGGTGGGGGTGGCGCGGGCGGCTTGCTGGCCGGGATTGCCAGTGTGGGTACGCAGACTTATGCCGTTACGGTCGGCAAAGGGGGGCTGGGGGCTTATCAGACGGCAACCAATACGGTTCCGCGCAGCGGCGGCAACTCTTCGATCCAGGGGGTGGTCACCACCATCGGTGGCGGCTATGGTGGTCAAGAGAATCTGTCGGCCGCCAGTGGCGGAT
>CAYSHQ010000255.1:0-3888 GCA_964430835.1 uncultured Lentisphaerales bacterium | reverse complement strand
GGGGGCCACGCAGGGGGCGACGCAGGCGTCGCCCGTACCCCAAGCCGATGTCTATATCGGCGGCTGGCATTCGCCAAAAGAGAAGGAAATCCTGGAATGGCTGCTGCAGAATGGCCGCCGGGTGATTGCCTGCCCGGCGTGGGGGCTTGAGGATTCGTCCTTTGCGCCCGGGGTGCGCAACGCACTCGAGGAGAACCGGATGCTGATTCTGGAAATGCGCGATCTCTCCGGTAACCTAGCGGCGGCGGAAGCGCGAAACCGATTTGTCATGGAACAGGCCGATGCACTCTTCACACCCCATGTCACGCCGGGTGGCATGCTGGACCGGCTGCTTTCGCTTCCCCACTAACTAAAATCGCACCCGCGTGGCGGGGGTGCGACGGGCTTGGCCACGAAGATGGCGTCCTCCTTCAGGATGAAAGAGCGGTGGTCAGCGGTCGGCACCTCGTCATGGCGGCGCTGGATGGCGGTAAAGAGCTCTTGCAGGTCAGCGACCGCCGGCGCGGAGTAGAGCTTCACCAGGCCGAGGTTGCCATTGCTGGAGAAGATGATCGCCAGCAGCAGGTCCGCCGTCACCGCACGGATAAAGATGTTCTTGTTCTCGCCCTGATGAAACACGGTGTTGAATTCGTTTTCGCCCAGCATGCGCGCTAGTTCGCGGCTGGCCAGGAAGACGCCGGCCGCCAGCGCCGCGAGCAGGGAACAATCCGCCCGTGGCACCCCCTCCTGCGCCACCAGGTAGCCGCCGGCATCGCAGAGGAAGCACTCATCTGATTCTGAGCGGCTCAAGAGATCAGACAGCGCACGCCGGATCCTCTCCATGTCTTTGGCCTGTACCGCGAGTGGCATGGGTTATTTCCCGGGCGGGGTGCTGTTGTTAGGGGTTGCGGGTTCGGCAGTCGGCTGGCCAGCAGGGGGAGCGCTGGGCGCAGTGGTCGTTGGCGTGCGGTGGGTCTTGATAAACTTATGCAACACCAGCCGACAGATCATGTTCAGCGTCTCGAAAACGCCTTCCCCGGTGGTGGCCACGGCCGGAAAGGCGGCCAGCTTCTCCGGACCGTTGTTCAGGGTGAAGTTCAGCATCTGCTCCGGAGCCACGTCCGCCAGGTCGCGCTTGTTGTATTGCAGCACATGGGGGATCTGGTCCAGCGAGTCGTTCTGCAGGCGTAAGTTCTCGCGCAGATTGGCCAGGCTCTCCACATTCTCGGGCATCAGGTTCCACTGGCTGTCCGCCACGAAAACGACGCCATCGACGCCCTTGAGCACCAGCCGGCGGGTCTCGTTGTACATGACCTGTCCCGGGACGGTATAGAGCAGGAAGCGCGTGGTAAACCCTTCGATGACATTCGCCGTCAGCGGCATGCAGTCGAAAAAGAGCGTCCGGTCCCCCACCGTAGAGAGCGAGATCAGCTTCCCCTTGGTCTCATCCTGCACCATCTCGTGGATGACCTGCAGGTTGGTGGTTTTTCCACCCCGCCCTGGACCGTAATAGACGATCTTGAGCTGAATCTCGCGCTTGGCAAAGTTGACGAACGACATAGACGTTCCTTGCAGCGTAGCCCCCAACCCCTGTACCTAGCCAACAGCAAAGATCGTAAGCTAGTTTCAGCAGGATGTCCAGCGCGGGTGCATAATCCCCCCTTCGCGGATGTAATAGGCCAGACTGCGCGTGAGGCGGATGCGGGCGTTGGGGAGCAGGGGGACGTGGCGGCCGAGGAAGTCGTGAGCCTGGCCAATCGGAAAGGGAACGGCAACCTGTTGCGGTTCGCCATCGGTCCACCCCGCCAGCAGCGGCGGGTGTCCGGTGCGTTCAAAGAGCAGCACAAAGTTATGTTGGTCGTCCTGGGTTTGCAAGCGGCGCACGAAGGTGGCCCCATCGAGCAAGGTCAGCATCGCGCGGATAGCGACGGCACAGGCCTGGCGCTCGGCCACTTCCATGGCCGGGTCGAGCAGGAAAGTAGCTCGGTTGGCCATGCCGGAGCTGATGGCCAGGATCACGCGGCGCACCACCATGCCGGCGATGCGTTCGGTGGCGGCGGCATCACAACCGGGGGGCTGCGGCGGGAAGAGCAGGTGCATCCGGGCTTGTGGCGCGTGGGGGTTGATGGCATTAGCAAGGGTGAGTTGCCGTAGGAAGAGGTGCTCCCACCCTACGCTTTCGAGTTCCTGCCAGGGCGCGGCTTGCAGGGTCATGCCGTCCCAAGTCGCCCCTTCCGGCAGTAGCTGGCGCAGGGTCTGCAGGGCCGAGAGATCCTCGAAGCGGTTGACTGCGGGGGCCAGGAGCGCCACGCTGGGGTAGTCGCGGTGCAGGCGAGGTACGCCCTCATAGAGCAGGCGTAGGGCCTTGGGATCGGCATGTTCCTTTGCCAGCGTGTGCAGGTTGGCACCCAGTTGCAGGAATTCGAGCTGCCAGCCGGTCTGGGCCAGGAGCCATTGGCAGAACTGGTTCCAGCTTTCTGGTGGGGCGCCAAACCGCGGCGAGATCATGGCAGCGACGCGGCAGTTCTCGGCGTGCAGGTTGTGAATGGCGGCGAGTGTGAGCCCCTGTTGCAGGTCGGAAGCATTCTGGTCGAGCGGTAGTACCACCTGGGAGACGCCGATGGAATGCAGCCAGGTAAGTTCCTGCTGCAAGCTGGCGGGCGGGGTCAGATAGCCGATGGCAAAGAAGCGCGCGAAACGTACCGGATACTGGAAGAGGCGGCAGCGGCAGCTGTTGGCCGTGCGCAAGAGAGGGAGGCGGCCGGCGCGAAAGGCTGTCAGGCAAAGCGGAAGCGGCGGGAGCCAGCTATGCTGGGGCGCGGGGCCGGAGAGATCGACGGCGGCACCAGCGCCCCTCCGGTCGGACAACGTGATCCAGTCGCGCGAGAGGCGCGACCGCGGAGCGGCCATGCTTTCGCGAGAACGGCGGTCCAGATCAAGCCGGGCACCATGAAATTCGGTACTCATGGGTATTACTTCTTTGACGGAACCGGTCTTCCCAAACGGTGCAGAACTTTTTTGAGATCCTCCCAGGCGTCCTTCTTGGTGTCAGGATAGCGCAGAAGATGGGACGGATGGTAGGTGGGCATCATGGGGATCCCCTGGAAGGTGGTCCAGACGCCGCGCAAGCGCGAGACGCCGGTGCTGGCGTCGAGCAACCCCTTGACGGTGGTGGCGCCGAGGGCCACCAGCACGCGTGGCCGGATGGCGCTGATCTGGGCGCACAGGTACGGGAGGCAGGCCTGCATCTCTGCAAGCGTGGGATGGCGGCTCTCAGGGGGGTGGCATTTGCAGATGGTGGTGATGAAGACCTCGTCGCGGCTATACCCCATGGCGGTGATCATGCGGGTGAGCAACTCGCCGCTGGCGCCCAGGAAGGGTTGCCCCTGGCGGTCATCGTCCGCGCTGGCGGCCTCGCCAATGAACAGGATGTCTGGGGCGAGCGTTTTGCCTTCTCCAGGAACGGTTTGCGTACGCTTTTCGCACAAGGGACAGAGGCGACAGACGGCGATCTTCGTGGTGAGAATGGAGAGGTTGGCCTGGCGGTTTTCCGCAGTTTCGGCGGGGAGTTCCGCAACCGGTTCCTGGTTGACGGGGAGGGTGAACGCTATGGCAGGTGGCTTGGCGGGCGAGGGGGTGGCACGCGGCGTGACTGGGGCTGATGCCGGTGCCGAAGGTGCCACCGGCTTGTGCGGAGCGGCTTTGGCCGGTGTACTCAGGTCCCGCAGGGTGGCAGGGTCCATCTCCTCGGTACGCACACCACACTCCTGCTCCCAGCGCAGGTAGGCGGTCAGGTCATCCAGTAAGGTGGTCCACTCCTTCATGTGGGTCTCATGTTCACCGCCAGCGGCTTCGTTGTCAAGCGTCCGGTCCTGTTCTCGCCAACTTACCCATGGTCTTTTCCTGAAG
>CAYSHQ010000254.1:0-3902 GCA_964430835.1 uncultured Lentisphaerales bacterium | reverse complement strand
ATGCAGGTGACGCCGCTCGGGGAGCCCATCACCTGCCGCTTCCGTCCGGATGCCGGCATGCTGGAGAAATGCCGCGAGGCCGGACGTATGCTGGCGCGCCATGCCTTGTCCCGTTGAGTCCCATGCTGGGATGCGGCGATCTTCGCGTAGCGCACATAACCGATCAGTAGGCGAAACATGATCAATCACACGATGGCCCGGCAACTGATCATGGGCCGCATCCTCCAGACCTTGGGCATGGCCCTGCCGTTGCTGGCGAGTATGGTGGTCAGCGCGGCGGACGCTTTCACGGTCACGGCGCGTCTGGAACGCGTGCAGGCGGCGTGGCAGGTGGTGGTGGAGCTGTACGTGCCGCCGCAGCATGACATATTTGCGGACCAGCGCTTCAAGGTGCAGCTGGATGGCCTCACGGTTACCCCCGTGCGCCAGACGCCGGCTCCCGCCCTGCGCACGGGGCCGGATGGACAGTCCGAGCTGGTCTGGACAACCCCGTTTACAGCCGTCTATGCGCTGGCTACCGGCCGGGCGCCGGTTGCCGTGGACGTACGCTATCAGGGGTGCTCGGATACCCTCTGCTTCCCGCCCCGCACGCGCTCTTTTCTGCTGAAACCAGACGGAACCTCTGGCGGCGGCGCGGGAACCACCGCCGCGCCGCCGGTGGCACCGGAAGCCGACTGGCCCGGGGACGTGGCGGTGCGCCAGACGGCCGCCGGCTACCTGGGGCGCGACGAATTTCTGGCGTTCCTGGCGCGCGCACAGGGCCGGGCCGAGCCTCTGCCGCCGACCCGCCTGCAGCAGTTCGCCCGTGATCCGCAGCGCTTCCTACGGGAACAGGGGCTGGGGTGGACGCTCTTCCTGATGCTGCTGGGTGGCTTGTTGTTGAACCTCACGCCATGCGTCTTGCCCATGATTCCGGTGAACCTGGCGATTATCGGTGCCGGCGTGCGTGCCGGTTCGCGCACGCGCGGCTTACTGCTGGGGTTGGCCTACGGCGGCGGAATTGCCGCCGTGTATGGCGCCTTGGGGTCTGTGGTCATCCTAACCGGGACGGTTTTTGGCGCGTTGCAGTCGTCGCCGCTGTTTAATGGTGTGCTGGCCGTGCTTTTCGTCGTGTTGGCGCTGGCCATGTTCGACCTGCTGCCGGTTGATCTTTCGCGCTTCCAGCCGCGTACCAACTCCGGCGGTGGCTTCTGGGCCGCCGCCGTGGCCGGTGGTGTGTCGGCGCTCCTGGCCGGAGCTTGCGTGGCACCTGTGGTGGCCGCTGTGCTGCTGCTGGCCGGGTCGCTCTACCATGACGGTGTAAAGGCCGCCTTGCTGCTGCCGTTCCTCCTGGGCGTGGGCATGGCGCTCCCCTGGCCTCTGGCGGGCGCCGGCTTGACCGTACTGCCCAAGCCCGGGGCCTGGATGCGCGTCGTAAAGTCTGGCTTTGCGCTCTTGATCCTGGCGCTGGCGCTCTATTATGGCTGGCTGGCTTGGCAAGGCGTCGCCTTGCGGGCAGGAGCGGGGGCCGGCGGTGCCAATGAACTCGTGGCCGGCGACCGCGAGGGCTGGCAACGCTATGTTGCAGAGGCCCGGCGGCAGAACAAACCGATCTTCCTCGATTTTCATGCCAGTTGGTGCAAGAACTGCCATACCATGGACCGCACCACCTTCCGGGACCCGGCCGTGCGTCAGGCGTTGCAGGGGTTTCTGGTGGTGCGTGTGGCCACGGAGCGGCCCGGGGAAGATCCCGCACAAGCCATGGTCCGCGCCTTTGGGGTCTCCGGGCTCCCTTACTATGTGGTTGTGGACGCCCGGTAGGCGCCATGCCGCGCTTCCTCTTCCTCCCGCGGATCGCGCATCTTCAGTAGCATCAGCACGGTGAGCGGCACCCCGATCATGCCGCCCGCGAGCAGCAGCGGTTGCATGCCACAGCGTGGCTCGAGCCACCCCATCAGGGCCATCGATCCGGCGGCAACCCCTGATTGGATGATCTTGTGCACGGTGAAGGCCGTTGCCGTCGCGCCGCCCGCCAAGCCAATCCACATCGAACCCGGCACCGTGGTGATTGGCCAGCTCGTCGCCACCAGCAGCGCGGCGGCGATGCTTAGGGGCAAGGAGCTGCTGACCCCCAGCAGCAGCGAGCCGAGCGCGCTCCCCAACCAAGCCGCGCCCATCCCCCACCTGAGCGGCAGTCGCTGGAAGAGCACACCCGCGACGAGCACCGCGCAGAGCCCGAGACCGGCCCCCACGCTGCAGACGAAACCGAACGCCGGCTCGGACAACCCGAGTTCGCGCGTCAGGCGCAAGGCGGCGAAGGCGGCCACGCCCCCCTGGGTGAAGGCCATCAACTGATCGATCAGGATGAAACGCCACAGCGCCCACTTGCGGCTGACGGACGCAAAACCGCGCAGCACCTCCCTCAGACTGCGGCGGGCATCGCTACGCGGTTCCGGATAGAAGAGGATCACAAGTCCGCCGGTGGCGGTGGCGAAGGCCGCGCACTGCAGCACCGGTGACCAGGCCCCCCAGCAATGCGCTAAGCTCGTCGCCAGGATGGGCGCGATGATCGCCATGCCCGCGCCGATCCCGCGATATATGCCATTCGCCAATCCCTGACGGCGGATGCTGACCTGCTGCGTGAGGGCGTTGAAGTTGACGAAGGTCGTGCTGATCAGTGCGCCAAACAACGGCATGCAGAGGGTAACCAGCCACGGTTTGCCGAGCGCCATCAACGACATCGCACAGCCGCTCAACGCGAGGGTCAGCGCGGCCATGCGCCGCGAGCCCAAGCGCTCGGCGATAATCCCCAAGGCGAGGATGCCCACGAAGGTGCCGGTAAAGCGCAGCGACCGCAGGTGCGCCCAGTCCGCCGCACTGTAGCCGAGGTCGCCGGTGGCCCACAGCGGGGTGATCATGTCGAAGGCGCTGTTGGAAACTGCGAAGCAGGCCGCCGAAATCGCCAGCACGGTCATGCGTTGGCGGGCGGGCGAGGCGAGCAGAACGTCGGCGGTGGCCATCGTGGGTGTGATTGCTGCACAGGCGCCTCTTGGTTGGCACCGGCCCGCACGGACCGAAAACCTGCCAGAACCACTCAGGAGCTGCGTGGGAACAGGGCGGGGAGTCTCTCAGAAGTGGGAGAGAGCGTCAAGCGCAGCACCATGCGGGAAACGACGCACGGGACGCTTGTTCAGGCACGGCGCCGGCTACGCGGTTGCGTGGACAGTTAATGGCAAGCGCATGTTCCAATCGCTCCCGCGTATGATCTCCAACCCTGCGGATGAGCCATCCCCGGCGCCGCGTGCGGCCTTGCCGGATTGGGCGATCAAGGCCGCGGGCCGCGCACTGGTCGCCCTTGCCAAAGGGAATCTGAAAGCCGTCCGCCACGAACTGGAAGGGTTTACTGCCAATAGCCAATAGTGGCCCATGCCCATTTTGCCCTTGTTTCGCAACAATGCACGCTGCGAATGCCAGTGCCTTGATCTGTTGTCCGCGGCCGAAACCGAGGTTCTGCTGCCTTGACGGCAACGCAGCGTTGCGGCTATGGTTTGCCCATGTGGAAAATAGCTTTGCATAGGAAGTGGGGCGGGGCCGGGCTGTGGTTATGGATTGGCCTTCTGCTTTGCAATCAGGCGGTGGCGAGCTTGGCAGAAGAGGCAGGGGCGATGTCGGCGCCAGCGACAAATGCCGTGGTTCCTCGTCCCGCGGCATGGGCGAAACCCCTCGACAAGCCCGGCCTGCCCAATCTCCACTTGGTTAACGACCGCCTCTATCGCGGCGCGCAGCCTACGGCGGATGGGTTCAAGGAGCTGGATGTCGATGCCATCAAGCGCAGAGCCGGAATCGATCGCCAATGAAGCGTGCGCCGGGCCGGCGTGGCTGCATCCGCTGCTTCTTGCTGTCGCGCTGCTGGTGATGGGCTT
>CAYSHQ010000253.1:2317-3905 GCA_964430835.1 uncultured Lentisphaerales bacterium | reverse complement strand
TTTTCGAGCTGGCGCAGCGACTGGATATATTCGCTCAGGTAGGCCGCCAGGTTGTAGAGCCCGGCATCCAGATCGGGCAGGAGGGCGTGGCGCTCAGGTTGCTGGGTTACGTGGTTGCTCGGCTTCATTTTGTGCCTCCCATACTCAGGACGGTTCCAAACAGTTCGTTAATCGTGGAAATCAGCTTGGCCGCGGCTTGATAGGCGCGCTGGCTGGTGATCATGTCAATCATCTCTTCGTCGGTGTTCACGCCGGATTCCTGCTGGATGGCGTTGGTCAACATCTGGGAGACGCTGGCCGAGTTGGTGGTCTCTTCCTGTTCACTGCGAATGGCGGCCCCGAGAGTGGTCAGTTGCCGGTTGAAGCCGGCGCTGAGGGTCTGACCGTTCAGCGCGGTGAAGGCGGCGTCGGCCAGCCGGGAGATCTGCAGCGCGGCACGACCGTCGGCACTGTTAGGGGTGGTGTCGTCATAGCGCGTGCTGGCAACAGCGATGGCGCGGGCGTTGTCATTGGCCGGATTGTTCGGGTCACGAATGGCAGGGTTCAGCGTGAGCGTATCGGCGTTCACGAGGCCGTCACCGTCCGTGTCCGTGCCAGAGAAGAAGGCGATGCCGCTGTTGCCATCCAGATCATAGGCGGCGCTATGCAGGTCGTTGACGCCGTTCATCAGCGCATCGGCGAGGGTATCAAGCGAGGTTTGCCACTCCTGCACTGCGGCGGCGGCATCCAGCCAGGCGCCGAGGCGGCCACTGCTGGGGGTGACGGCGTTGCCAGCCAGCGCGAAGGTGATGGTGCCGGTGGTGTTGGTTACGCTCAGGGTGTTGGCGGTGAGGCCGTCGCCACTGACCAGCAGTTCGTCGTCGAGCGTCACGGAGCCGTCGCTGCCGACGGTGACGTTCACGCGCTGGGAGAGTTCGCCGAGGAGGCGGTCGCGTTCGTCGAGCAGGTCGTAGGGTTTGGCGTTCGGGCCCGCGAGAGTGATGCGACGGTTGAGCGTCTGGATCTGGTTGGCCAGCGTATTAATCTCGTTCACGAGGCTCGGCACGGTGCCGATCGGCTCGGCGCTGGTGTCGGTCGCGGCGATGCCGTCGCGATACGCGTTCAGCCGCTGGTTGAGCTCCTGAAAGCTCGCAGTCAGGGCGGCGCTGGTTTCGATCAGGGTGCCGCGCACGGCGAGGTTGGAGGGGTTGTTGGCCACATCCTGCCAACTGTTCCAGAAGGCCTGGAGGCGTGCATCGAGGGCGTCCTCTGAGCCGCCGCCCAACAGCGATTCCAGATCGGTCAGGGCGGCGCCTTTCTGGGTGTGGAACGAGGTGTTGGACTGCTCGGTGCGCAGCATGGACTCCTGCGTGGCGTTGTAGGCCCGCACGATGTCCCGCACAGTGACACCCGCCGCCGGGCTCTCCACCCCCACGCGGTACAGGTCGCCGGTGGGCTGGGTGGGCGCTGTGCCGAGAATGACCTGGCGGCGGTGATAGCCAGCCGTGTTGATGTTGGAGAGGTTCTGGCTGATCGTGGACATGCGCTGCTGCTGGGTGGTCAGCCCGCTCTTGCCCACGAGAACCAGATCTTGCAGGGTTGCCATGGC
>CAYSHQ010000253.1:0-2217 GCA_964430835.1 uncultured Lentisphaerales bacterium | reverse complement strand
CCCATGCGGTTGACGGCGTCGGCCAGTTGCTGCACGGTGGTGGTCTGCGGCATGAGCATCACGCGGGCCGGCTCTTCCTTCACGGTGGTGGACGAGTTGGGCGTCTCCAGCGAGCGGATGCCGGGCTGGGCCTGGCCGAGTATGAGGTTGGAGGGTTGCGAGGCGCTTAGGGTCTCCTTGATGGTCACGGTCAGGTTGCCGTGTGCTATGATCGCCTCGGCGATCTTCACGTGGGCACCCATGACGATGGTGCCGGTGCGTTCGTTCACGATGATCTTGGCCTGCGCATCCGGTTCCACGGTCAGTTGCTCCACGGTGGAGATGAACTGTGCGATCTGGTTGAGATCGGTTTGCTTTTGGGGGAGGTAGACGGTCACCAGCCCGGCATCTTTGGCCACGGCGGCGGAGCCGGCGGAGGCATTGATGGCTTCGGCGATGCGCCGGGCGGTGGTGAAGTCGGGCTGGCGCAACGCCAGTTGCAGCATGCCGTCCTGAAGGAAGGTCACGTTCTGGCTCTTGCGTAGCAGGGCGCACTCCGGGATGGTGGCAGTGGTGGTGATCCCTTTTTTGACCGTCTCGCCGCCGCGGGTGTCGCGGCCGGCGCTGAAGCCGCCAACCGTCACGGCCCCTTGCGCCAGAGCGTAGAGTTCGCCGTTGGGGTCGAGCAGCGGTGTCATCAGCAGGACGCCCCCCTCGAGCGACTCGGCGTCGCCCAGGGAGGAGAGGGTTATGTCAATGCGGTCGCCTTCTTTGTGGAAGGGGCGGGCGGAGGCGGTCACCATTACGGCGGCGACATTCTTGCTCTTGATGTCGCTGATCCCCAGCGTGAGGTTGAAGTTCTTCAGCAGGTTGGCCATGGTCTGGCGGCTGAGCGTGATATCCTTGTCGCCCGTGCCAGCCAAGCCGACTACCACGCCATAGCCGATCAGGTCCATACGTTCCAGCCCTGCGATGCGCACCATATCTTTGATGCGCACCTGCTCGGCGGGCAGGTATGCCACCGGCAGCAGCAGAAGCAGGAGCCATGTGAACCATTTCATGAGGATGGCTTTCTCAGAACGGGTTGAGCCACTCCAGGGCCCGCGCTGGAGGTGCTCTTGGCATCCTTGGCGGCTTCCATTGTTTGCGAGCTGTGCATCTGTTTAATACTCCGCCGTTGCTTCGCGTGTACCGGTAAGCCGGACCATCAGGCGCCGTCCGGAGGTCTCATTCATGCAAAGAATGCGTTCATCCTTGCGGCCCGTGGCAAGCGCCTTGGCGCGCATGGCGATGCGCAGCGCGCCGCTTTCGGTAGTAACGGAGATGGTTTCGCCCTGCCGGGCACAGAGGGGCGCGATCAGGAAATGTGATTCCAGGCACTGTCCGGCACGGATGGGACGGTTGAGCTCCATGCCCGCGATGTTCTCGGTGGCACCCACGTAGCGGCCGGTCCGCCCTTGCTGAGGGATGGCCATTTCCAGGTCCTCCGCCGTGAGCACTTGTCCGCGGATCATGTCGTGTTTCGCCACCCAGATCTTTGACAGCACGGCGATGCGTGCGACGACCGTCAGCCGCTCCTGCTTGAGGCCGGGGGCTTCGGTCGCGACTTCGAACCGGAAACAATCGTTGCCGCGCGCGGGTTCGTACGCGAGGACACGGATGACGGCACCGGTTGGTACAGAGAAGGGGGCCTTCAGCGGGTCGCACTGTGCGGCAATCTCCTTGCCGGTCCATGGTACATGTTCGCGCGCGAAGGCTTCGATGGCCTCCACGAGGCAGGCTGGGGCCGTGCTGGAGCCGTCGCGATAGATTGTGATCTTGAGCGGCCCTTTCAGCCAGACGGAAGACATATCCTGGTACGCTTCAAGGCCGGCGGCCAGTGTGCGCAGGGAGTAGATACTCGAGGTGCCGGGCGCCGGTGCCGCCCCGAGTGTCCGCCCTTTCCAGGCCGAGGGGATCTCTGCGGGATTGACGGCCAGGTCCTCCAGCAGGATCTCCGGGGTGGTGACGGTTGCCGAAGCGCGCGTTTCCAGAACCTGGCCAGAGGCCAGGCCGGCAAAGGCGCAGAGACAGAGGGCGTATGCCAAAGCGTCCCGCAGCCGTAGCGTGCACCGGCGACTTTTTTGCATGGATGGTAGCGTCTGCATGTTGTTTCTCGTGCGCGATCTGCTCCGGCTTATTGCCGCAGGCTGTTGGCGATGCCGAGCATCTGGTCGCTGGCCTTAATAGCCTTGGAGG
>CAYSHQ010000252.1:2819-3910 GCA_964430835.1 uncultured Lentisphaerales bacterium | reverse complement strand
CCAGCGTTGCTGGCCATCCGCAAACCCCAACGCCAGCAGCACATCCGGCTCCTCGCAGACGATCACCTGATCGCCGAGCACGATCGGCGAGGCGTTGGACCACTTCAGCCGGGCACTCCAGACCACGTTGCTGGTCGCAGACCAGTGCAGTGGAGGCTGCACGTCTTCATAAACGCCATTACAGGTCAGGCGAAACCCCGTGTCCGCCAGCGCCAGCGCTACCACACCGATCAGCCACACGACACCACCCAGCGCGAATCGTCTCATAGCATACTCCTTGGCTTCTGGCTCAACCAGCCTGACGTAGCGACTGCCAGTGATGGGAGCATGCCAGATGCGGCGATAACCGTCAAGTTGACCGCATAGCTGACACGCACGTCTGCGAAAAGCTATAATCTCACGCTTCTATCCGTGTTGACAAAGGCGCCGTGTTTCTGTATAAAGAAACACATGCAAGGGCGAGATAGGCTTCGCCCCGACCTTTTGACTGGAGCCACTCATGTACCTCAGTTCGTTCCCGGATCGCCGTCAGTTCCACGCGGCGCTACAACAGGCCAATGTCGTGCCCGTCGGCGTGCGCGTGCTAGCCGACACCGAGACGCCGGTCTCGGTGCTCGCCCGCTTTGAACCCCACACCGAAAACCTCTTCCTCTTTGAAAGCGCCGAGGGCGGCGAACGGTGGGGGCGCTACAGCTTCATGGGCGTCTCCGCCCATTTGCGCGTCTCGGTCTATCGCGACGATGTCGTCGTGCGCGAAGGGTTCCAAGAGACCCGCACACCGCACCACGGCGATCCGCTGGCCACGCTACGCACCCTGCTGGCCCGCTTCCAACTGGCCAATATCCCCGGCCTCCCCCGCTTCTGCGGCGGACTCGTCGGTAACATCGCCTATGAAATGGTGCACTTCTTCGAGCCGCGCGTCCCCAGCCGGCTGCCGCCAGAGGAGCCGCTGGCGGAGTTCATGATCCCCGACACCCTGCTGATCTTTGATAACATCAACCACTCCCTCACCCTGCTGGCGCTGGCCTTTGCCACCCCCGGCAGCGACCCCGATGCGCCGTCGCTGTGCCTGATGGGGCACACCGACGTCG
>CAYSHQ010000252.1:0-2809 GCA_964430835.1 uncultured Lentisphaerales bacterium | reverse complement strand
TGGCCTTCGCCACCCCCGGGGGCGACCCCGACGCGCTGTACGACGACGCCTGCCGCCGCGTCTCCGGCCTGCTGGCCACACTGCGCGCCCCGCTGCCGCCGGAAAAACCGCGCCACGGCGCCCCCTCCGCGCGCGGCGGCGTCCCCGCCCCCGTCCAGTCCGAGCAGACCTACCGCGACAACGTGGAGCTCATCAAACGCCACATCTACGAAGGGGACGTCATCCAAACCGTGCTTTCGCAGAGCTTCGTCTGCGAAGCCCCCGCCGACACCGTCGGGCTCTACCGCGCCCAGCGCTTTATCAACCCCTCGCCCTATCTCTACTACCTGAAGCTCGGTAGTCAGGTCCTGGTAGGATCCTCCCCGGAGACCATGATCCGCCTCGAGAACCGCACCGCCTGCCTGCGCCCGATCGCCGGCACACGCCCCCGCGGTGCCACCGAACAGGAAGATCGCGCCCTGGCCGACGAACTGCTGAAGGATGAGAAGGAGCGCGCCGAACACCTCATGCTGGTGGACTTGGGGCGCAACGAACTCGGACGCGTGGCGCTCCCCGGCACCGTGCAGGTCACCGACCTCATGATCGTCGAGCGCTACTCGCACGTCATGCACCTGGTCTCCAACATCACCGCAGATCTCGACGCGGGGTGCGATGCCTTTGACCTGCTGAAGTCGGGCTTCCCGGCCGGCACGCTCTCGGGTGCGCCCAAGGTGCGCGCCATGGAGCTGATCGCCGAACTCGAAACCACCCCGCGCGGCCCGTACGGCGGCGCCGTGGGGTATGTCGGGTTTGATGGCAATATGGACTTTGCCATCTGCATCCGCACCGCCGCCATTGCGCACGGCCGCCTGACCGTACGCGCTGGCGCCGGCATCGTCGCCGACTCGGACCCCGAAAAGGAGCGGGTCGAAACGGTCAACAAGATGCGCTCGGTGGCGCGCGCCCTCGACCTGCTGCGCAGCGGTGCCGTGCTTCCCAAAGATTTCGCATAAAGGAGTGCCTCCCCATGATCCTGATGCTCGATAACTACGATTCCTTCACCTACAACCTCGTGCAATACCTGCGCGAAATGTCGGCCGATATCCAGGTCGCGCGCAACGATGCCATGAGCGTGGCGGACGTCGAAAAGCTCGCCCCGCAAGCCATCGTGATCTCCCCCGGCCCGGGCCGGCCGGAAGACGCCGGCATCTGCTGCGAGGTCATCCGGCGCTGCTCCGGCCGCATCCCGCTGCTCGGCGTCTGCCTCGGCCACCAGGCGATTGGCCTGACTTTTGGCGGCAAGATCGTGCATGCCAAGCGCCTGATGCACGGCAAAACCTCCGAGATCACCACCGATGGCCAAGGGGTCTTTGATGGCATCACCCGCCCCATCACGGTGATGCGCTATCACTCCCTGGCCGTGGAGGAAGCCTCCCTCCCGCCGGAGCTGATCGTAACATCGCGCACCGAGGATGGCGAAATCATGGGGATCCGGCACCGCACGCACCTGACGGAAGGGATCCAGTTCCACCCGGAATCGATCATGACCCCCACCGGCAAAAAATTGCTACGCAACTTCCTGAAACTGGCCGGCTGTAACGCCTAAGGGCGCGACCCATTGGGACGAAGCCGAGCGAGAAAGCACGCGCCATGGACTACAAACCGCTGATCACCAAACTGCTGCAACGCAAGAATCTCACTGCGGAGGAGTCCGCCGAGGCCATAGATGCCATCCTGGCGGGGGAACTCTCCGAGATCCAGATCGCGGCCTTCCTGGCGGCCATGGCCACCAAGGGCGAAACCGTCGATGAGTTAGCCGGCGCCGCACGCGCCATGCGCCGCCGCGCCGTGCGCGTGCAACCGCTCGGCCAGACCGTGGTGGACACCTGCGGCACCGGCGGCGATAACAGCGGCACGTTTAACGTCTCCACCACCACCGCCCTGGTCGTGGCGGGTGCCGGTGTGGCCGTGGCCAAGCATGGCAACCGCTCTGTTTCCAGCCGCTGCGGCAGCGCCGACGTGCTCGAACAGTTGGGCGTGAAGATCGATGCCGAGCCCGAGCTCATGGAGCATGCGCTCAACGAAATCGGCATCTGCTTCCTCTTTGCGCCGCGCTATCACGCGGCCGTCCGCCATGTCATGCCGGTACGCAAGGCACTCGGCGTGCGTACCATCTTCAACCTGCTCGGGCCGCTGGCCAACCCCGCCGGCGCCACCAGCCAACTACTCGGCGTCTATGCCCCGGAACTGACAGAGATGTTTGCGCACGCGCTGCGCCTGCTCGGCACGCGCCGCGCCTTTGTGGTGCACGGGCACGACGGCATGGATGAGCTGACCATTTGCGACGCGACCCGCGTCTCCGAGTTAAACAACGGCACGGTCAAGACCTACGACCTGGCGCCGGAGCGGTTTTTCGGCGAACGGGCCACACCGGCCGATGTGGCGGGTGGCGACGCCGCCGCCAATGCCGCGATCCTCACGGCCGTGCTGCAGGGTGAGCCCGGTGCCCGGCGCAATCTAGTCTTGCTGAATGCCGCCGCCGCACTGGTGGCTGCCAACCGTGCACCGGATATGGCGGCTGGCCTAGAGCTGGCAGCCAAAGCCGTCGACAGCGGCGCCGCGGCCGCCAAGCTGCAAGCGCTGATCAAAGCCAGCCACGATTAGCATGGACCACCACTCCATATTCACAGGCGTTGCAAATCCCGCCGGCGGGTCCGGCGGCCCCGCCCTACCTGCCCCCACCGTCTCCATGAACGAAGCTGGTAGGGCGGGGCCGCCGGACTCGCCGCTACCCACCATTTCATCCCACCCCCTCTGCCCTGGCGAAGCC
>CAYSHQ010000251.1:1421-3929 GCA_964430835.1 uncultured Lentisphaerales bacterium | reverse complement strand
GGCGCTGGCCCTGGCGCTGGGCGTGATCATGTTCGGCAAACTGGCCAACAAGGGGCCGTCGGCTAATTGCAGCGGGGGGATTTGTACGTTGCCGACGACCACGACGACCAGTAACACCGGACCGGCGATGGCGGGGGCGCCGGGTGCGGCAGTCGTTGCGCCTCCTGCGGCGGTGAACCTGCCGCGGATGGTCGACCTGGGCGCCGGGAAGTGTATCCCGTGCAAGTTGATGGCGCCGATCCTGGAGGAGTTGAAGAAAACCTATGCCGGGAAATTGGACGTGCAGTTCATTGACGTGTGGGTGAACCCGGACGAAGGGACGAAGTACGGCATCAAGATGATCCCCACGCAGATCTTCTATGATGCGACCGGCAAGGAACTGTTCCGGCACGAGGGCTTCTTCGCGCGGGAGGACATCCTGGCGAAGTGGCAGGAGTTCGGCGTGGACCTGGCAGGCGCAGCCGCCGTGCCGGGGGGCGGCCGATAAAGGGGACCCGGCGCGATGCTTGAGCAAATCTTTACGTCCTTGACGCATGCCGTAGAGGGTGTACCGGCGGTGGCGGTAACCGCGGCGCTGGCCTGGGGTGTGCTCAGCATCCTGCTGAGTCCGTGTCATCTGGCCAGCATTCCGTTGATCGTGGGGTTCGTCGGCCAACAAGGCCAAATTAGTACGCGGCGCGCGTTCGGCATCTCGAGCCTCTTTGCCTTCGGCATTTTGGTCACCATCGGCGTGATCGGGGTCAGCACGGCGGCGGCCGGGCGCATGCTGGGGGATGTGGGGCAGTACGGCAACTACTTCGTGGCCGTGATCTTCTTCGTAGTCGGGCTTTATCTGCTGGATGCAATCCGGCTGCCCCTGCCGGACGCGGCACAACCCGGCGTGAAGCGCAAGGGGTTGCTGGCCGCCTTCGTCTTAGGTTTGGTGTTCGGCATCGCACTGGGGCCCTGCACGTTCGCCTTCATGGCGCCGATGCTGGCGGTAACGTTCCGGTTGGCGGCAACGAACCTTTCGTATGGCATCCTCCTGCTCCTGTCGTACGGCGTGGGGCACTGTGCCGTGATTGTGCTGGCGGGGACGTTCACGGAGGTCGTCCAGCAATATTTGGACTGGAACGAGCGGTCCCACGGCGCCGTGATCCTGAAACGGGTCTGCGGCGTGCTGGTGATCGTGGGCGGGCTATACTTGGTCTTCACGGCTCGGTAGGGGTGGTCGATGACGCGTGCGATGGTCAAGCCATGGTGTATGTGGTGCAGCCATGTACAGGACGCCGACGGATGAGTTGGTAGAGTTGTAAGGCAGGAAGGGTAAACGATGAAGGCAGTGGTCTTGGTGGATGGCGGAATTTGCGGGTTCCAGACGCGCATTCACGCGGATAGCGACGACTCGCAGAACGTGACCTTCAAGGTCGCGAGCGGGTGCGAGAAAGCGCGGGCTTTTGGCGAGGCCTTGATCGCCAAAGGGCCGGTGGACGGGTATGGCGAACTCGGAGCCGGTGCAGATGGCGTGGTGCTGACGAGGGCGCGAGAGTGCCTGCAGGGGTGCTGCGCCGCGTGTGCGGTGCCGGTCGGCGCGTTCAAGGTCATGCAGGTGGCGGCGGGCGTGGCGTTGGCAAAGGATGTGACACTCACAATCACAGCGGAGTGATACCGATGGCAAACCAACTACAGGTTCTTGCCACGGGCGAATGATCGCGCCTCGCCGGTGTATTTTCCGGTTGTGGCAAGCACGCCGTATGGCACCGACTCCGCCGCCATAACTCCCGTTTCCAATCCGCCCTCGGCCCGGGGCGGGCCGGGGCTACTTTGCGCGGCCGGTTACCAGGAATACACCGTATTTACGCATGACGCCGTCTGCCGCTGGGCGCGTGATCGTATGCGCGTCGCGTGCCGTAACATCTGAAAACCCAGCCTGCGCTAGCCATTGGCAAACATCGTTACGATCAAGTCCTTTATGAAAGACGCCGGTCATGTCGGGGTGAAAGGAACCATCCTCTGTGTCGAGGTCAGCCAAGGCGATCCAGCCGCCTGGGCGCAGGCATGGGCGGAGGCGTTGGAGCACAGGCTCCACGTCCGGCAGATGATGGAGAACCATGGAACTCACCACGAGATCGAACTGGTTTGCCGGCAGCGGTGCACGTGAGATGTCGCACGACAGCGTATGTACGTTGCCAATCCGCATGGAATGAAGCTTTTCATCCAACACGCGCAGCATTTCGCATGAGGCATCCACAGCGGTAACGCTGCGCACGCCAGAAAGCAGACCGAGCGTCACGAGTCCTGTTCCGGCGCCGAAATCCATAGCCTGCATCTCTTCGCGCAGCGGCACGGCGGCGCGGATTGCATCCACCACCGCGCGTGCCAACGCAACGCGTGTGGGGTTGTTGTCCCATTCGGCTGCGACTTTATTGAACCGCGCCTGAACTTCTTCGTATGCCTTGTTCATTCGCGTAATCCCGGCCGTGCCGCCAACGTATTCCTGGCGAACAAGGTCGCGGATCTGGCGGGCGC
>CAYSHQ010000251.1:0-1411 GCA_964430835.1 uncultured Lentisphaerales bacterium | reverse complement strand
TCCACGATCCGCAACCGGTAACCAAAACCCATGACCTTGAGCACCTCGGCCATCTGGTTCAGAAACGTGACTGGCAATGGTTTTGCCTTCATCGAGCAACTCTCCTGGCCGCGGGGTACAAGGCCCACTGCGACTAAAAACAGTCATAATCGCAACGCCGTCAATTCACTTTCAGGCAATGGCACGATATCCGTCCGCACCACGTCCGCTTGACCGGCTGAACCAAGGACGATCTGCGCCAAGACACCGGGAGGAACGTCGCAATATGCGGCGACGATGCGCATACTCAGTTCGTCCAGACGATCATCAAAAACGCCCCGGCCCAATGCTGTCGGTCCGGCAACGAGTTGAGGTGCAAACAGGCTATCGCCCGGTTTTACCACGCGCTCCAACTGTTGATTCTCGCGTTCGTTGCGGCCAACGACCAGTTTTGCATGCCGGCCCAGACGAAAATGCCGGCCTATCTTGAGCAAGGCGACATCATCAAGGTCAAAGACGCCATCTTCGACAACATCCTTCAGACGCCTGGCGAAATTCGGATCGGTGAGAAGGCAACCGCCAGCCGGTTGGGGATAGTCATGCACGGAGAACTGCTTGGCTAACGCCAACTGCGCCTTTCGTCCGCGTCCGTTCAAATCCAGTAGTGCATCGCGATTTAGCCACCCTTCTCGTTCTGGAATGGTCTCTGGAAGAAGTCGCGCAGAAAGAGGCCGCACCACCAGACCTTCGAGTCCCGCACGCTTGGCAATGGTCAAGAGCGCCTGCTTGTGTTGAGACATGGGGCGCTGCCCCACCACTTCGCCGGTTACGATGAAATTCGCGTTGTATTCCACCATCATTTCACGGGCTTTGGAGAGCATCAGAATCTTGCAGTCAACGCACGGGTTCATGTGTGATCCGAACCCGTGCCGGGGGCGGCGGATGAGATCGCGGAACGCCTCGCCAAGTTCCACCATGCGCACGTCTATGCCCAGAAGGGGCATCGGGTTGGCCAGAATGCCGGTTCTTTCGTTTTCGGTGTTGTGGCAGAAGGGGATGCGAAAATGGATGGGAATGACGTCAACCCCCTGATCTTGGATCAGTTTTGCCGCCAAGGTGCCATCCAATCCGCCGGAAACCAATGCTATGGCTTTCATGTTACTCTCTTCACAAGGTCGGCAATCGTGCGGACGCAGTCCGCGCAGGCAACCCGCCGGGCGCATTCCCTCCGCCGTGGCCGGCATGTTCTGTGACCACCGTGTTGGCCGCCTCGTTGTCGGACGCCCAGGCATGGGTCTCATTTCTTTTCCGCTTGCGTGTCCCCAAGCGCGGTAGTTATGGCAGCGACGAGTTCAGCCGCGTCCGTCACTCCTACAAATTGTTTCACGGGTTCACCATTCCGAAAGACAATCAGCGCAGGAATGCCATTGAT
>CAYSHQ010000250.1:0-3936 GCA_964430835.1 uncultured Lentisphaerales bacterium | reverse complement strand
CTGCGCCTGCCTACCGGGATCTTCTACGCCAATGGCGTAAAGGCCAACGTGCTCTTCTTCGACAAGAAGGCTGGGCGTCCCGCGCCCTGGACCGACAAGCTCTGGGTCTATGACCTGCGGACGAACAAGCACTTCACGCAGAAGCAGTCGCCCATGACGCGGCAGGACTTCGACGAGTTTGTGGCGTGCTACAAACCCACTGCGATGCACAAGCGCAAGGCCACCTGGAGCGAGGACAACCCCGACGGCCGCTGGCGCAGCTACGACTACGCGGAAGTCCAGAAGCGCGACAAACTGAGTCTCGATCTCTTCTGGATCAAGGACCAGAGCCTGACCGACACCGATGCGCTCCCCGCGCCGGACATCATCGCCGCTGATCTCGCTGACGAACTCGCGTCCGCGGTCGAACTCTTCACCAAGATCGCCAGGAAGCTGCCGAAATCTATGGCATAGTAGGAGTTGTTATAAAAGCCCAGGGTAACTCCTCTCGACAACGTAGCGCCCCCGCAGCCGGGTATAAATCAGGCCATGCACTTGCTTGTTATTCTCTTTTTTTGTATTTAATGGCAATATGAGTTGTGTATTATCTAATGTTATAGTATTTTTTTGTACATGGACACCCGCGACAACCCACTACAAATAGCTCGCCCCAAGGATGCACGCCAGTCGCTGGGGCAATGGCTGCGACGTGCACGACAGCGGCAGGAGCTCACGCAGCCCCTGTTGTCAGGCAAGTCCGGCATACCGGTGGCGACCCTTTCACGTCTGGAACGCGAAGGCGCGGGTGGCATCGACACCCTGATGCGCGTGCTGTGGGCCTTGGGCGAACTGGACGGGTTCCACGATTACCTCCAGGAACGTCTGCGCCAGTCGTCACTACCACGCGACATCGCCGAGTTGCAGCGCCCCTGTCGCCCGCGACTGCGCGTGCGCGTGCGCAAACCCAAGCCGGAGGCGCCATGAGCCTGAAGGCCCTGGAGGTGCGCCTGCGTTTCAATGCCGCACGCCCGCTGAAGGTCGGCACGCTGGCTCGGACAGGTCGCGACTTTGTCTTCCAATACGACGAGCCCTTCCTGCAGCTCGGGCTCGCCATCTCGCCCTTACGCCTCCCCTTGCGTCCGGGCGTGCAGGTATACGACGGCCGGGGACGCATGGATCTGTTCGGCGTCTTCGAAGATGCCATGCCGGACAGTTGGGGGCGCCGCCTGATTGACCGGCATTTCCAGCAGACCGTGGGGCGCGCGCCCGAAGTTCTGGAGCGACTGGCCTGCGTGGGCGAACGCGCCATGGGCGCCTTGACCTTCCACCCGCCCGAGGAAGTCACCACACAACCGGACACCAGGCTTAACCTGGCCGTGCTGGCACAGGAAGCTTGGGCTTTCGAGAACCATCGGGTGGAGGATGCGCTACCGGAACTGCGCCGTGTGGCAGGCACCTCCGGTGGCGCGCGCCCAAAAGTCCTGGTGGGGCTACCGACGGCGGCTACCCCGGAAGCGCTCGTCCTCCCCGGCGATGCCGACCTGCCGCCGGAATATGCCCACTGGATCGTCAAGTTTAACACGCAAGCCGATGGACCGGACGCCGGACCACTGGAGTTTGCCTATGCCGAGTTAGCCGCTGCCGCCGGTGCGGAAATCCCCGCGCACCGGCTGATCGAAACTTCGGCTGGCCGATTCTTCGCTGTGCGCCGCTTCGACCGCCCCGCACCCGGCCGACGCCTGCATCTACACTCCGCCGCCGGCCTGCTCCATGCCGACTTCCGCACGCCCGGTGACGAGTATGACGTGCTCTTTCGCCTGACCGAATCCCTCACCCATGACCATGCGCAGAGTTGCGAACTCTTCCGGCGCGCCTGCCTGAATGTCCTCGCCTGCAACCGCGACGACCATCTGAAAAACTTCGCCTACCTGATGGACGCCAAAGGCACCTGGCGACTCGCACCCCTTTTCGACTTCACCTTTCATCAGGGGCCAAACGGCTGGCAGACGCTGTCGGTCGCCGGCGAAGGGCAGAACCCGCGCCGCCCGCACCTGCTGAAACTCGCCGCACAGGCGGATCTGAAGCCCAAGGAAGCCCGCGCGATCATCGATCAAGTCCGTGCCGCCCTAACGGGTTTCCAGGCGCTGGCGGACCGCATAAAACTAAGCAAGACCACCACAGCGCAGGTGCTGGCGCGGATTCAAGAGATGGACGATGGATAGAACGTACAAGCTGCCTTTCCGCCAGCTAACTACCGCGCGGCACACATTGTGCACACTAGGACGCAGGCAAAAAGTAGGTGGTACTCCGGCATGCACGCAGGCTTGCCACGCCTACCGGTTTTGTGTTTAGATCGGCACCAAGCACCAACTCACATTCCGGGAGGACCACCATGTACCGTCACGCTGCTGCTCTACCCTGTGTCGCGCTTCTGGCCTGGCTCAGCGGGGTGCTCGGCGCCTCCGCCTTAATCAAGATCGAATTCCCGGTCGCCCGCTTCTATAGCGATTCCAAAACCGTGCGCGCCGCCGTGGTAACCGCCGTGGATGCCGCGCACGGCGTGATAGAACTCAAAACCACTAATACTTTCAAAGGCGGCGCAGCACCGGCCCGCCTGCGCCTGCTCGTGGTGGCACCAACCGACCTGCTGCCGCGCGTGGCAGTGCATCAACCCGTGGCCCTCTTCGGCGGACCGACCGATGGCCAGGGTGCCGCCATCGTGCATCTGGCCGACACCTGGTTGCTCGCCCAAGGCGAGCCCGATGCCACCCCGCCCACCCTGCGCATCGTGCAGAAGTATGACGCCGCGCGCGCCTTCCCCGGCCGCACCGCCGCGCTCGTCCGCTTGCTCACCGCCATGCAGGCCGGCCCTTCCCCTCTAGCCGACAAGATCGAGCAAGCCTGCCTCGGCGGCGGCGTCCAGGAGATCGCCAACCTCGGCGTCAAACCCACCTTCCTGGAAGCGTTGGACCTGAATCAAGACACGCGCCCTGACCTGCTGGTCGGCACCGCAGAGGGCGCGAAACTCTTCCTGGCTGCGGGAAATGGCTACACCGACGCCACCACCGCCTGGGGGTTGGCCGGCCTGCCAGCCGCACACGCCGCCAGCGACGATGTCAACGCCGACGGCCGACCGGATCTGCTGCTGGGCACGAACCTGCTCGTGCGGCAAGGCGACAAGTTCATGCGTACCGCAGCCGCCCTCCCCCTGCCGCCTGAGGCGGAGTGGCTGGCCGTGGCCCTGGCCGATGTCACCCGCGACGGCAAGGCGGACATCGTGGTATTGCTGAAGGCCGGCGAACGGGTGACCCTTACCAATCCGGGCGCGGCCGGTAAACCATGGACGCGCAGCGCGCGCCAACTCTGGGAGGGCGACAGCGGCGTGGCCGCACAGTTCGCCACCGACTGGGGCGAGCATGACACCCTGCACGTGCTGGTCGCGCGCCGTGGTGGCCTGTTCCGCTACGCCGCCGCCGCCGACGGCGAGCCGGAAACATCCTTTACACAACTCACCGGCACCGCCTGGCCCCCCAAACTCACGACAGACGCCCAGCCGGCTGGGGCAGTCAAATTTCTGGCGCTCGATCTGGACGGCAACGGCCAACGCGATGCCTTGCTGCTCACCAGCACCAGCGGCATCACCTTGCTGAACCGCGGGTTTGGCGCCTATTACACAGACAATGCTATCCACCTCAAGCTGCGCCCCCAGCCACCCGCCACGCTCCCCTTCGCCCTCACCCCCGGCACGCTGCTGGCCGGCGGGGCCTGCCAGCCCGACGAAATCCCCCGCCAGAATTTACTGGTGCTGACCGATGCAGGCCGTCTCTACGAGTTCATTAATACCACGGCGCAAAAGCCGTAGCCACAAGAGGCGCTGGCAAAACCGGCGGTTTTGCCAGCGGAGGGTTCAGGGTGCAGGGTTCAGGTGTGTGCAGTGACAACCGCAGGGCGTGTCCA
>CAYSHQ010000249.1:0-3944 GCA_964430835.1 uncultured Lentisphaerales bacterium | reverse complement strand
ATCTGAACAATCCGCATGGAAGCCGCTCTCTCCCTTTTCGGGCGACATTATAGCGGGAAAATCGGTAAGAGGAAATTGTTTTTGCGCCATGGCCTGTGGGGGGGCGCATCCCTGTTTCATTACAGAGTTGCGTTCAGTAGGCCGGAACTCCGGTTCCGGCCATGGAATGGGCCGCAACCGGAGTTGCGGCCTACAACACTACAACGCAAAGCAAGTGGATCAGGGATGCGCCCCCTGTGGGGCGCCTGTGCCTCTCGCACAATCCGCTTTGCGTTCTTCGGCCACCGCGCTATGCTGCGCCCCTTTAACCCGTTGCTCTCTACCTATGCTCTACCCGACTGAACTGGAATCGTGGTGGCTGGCAGCCGCCGGCCGCGCCACCGGCTGCGCTGACCCGATTGAGGCGATGCTGCACTTGGAAGGCGCGGCCGCGCAGTTGAGCGACCATTTTACCGTCGCCCGGCCGGAAGCCTTTGTCGAGTACGCCTCCAAGCCGGCCACACTGGCGGCCTACGGGCTCCTCTTCTTCCCGCAAACCTTTGCGCGGGTCTCGCGCGTGCTGCAGGAGTGCCGCGCGCTCGGGGCCCTCCTGCCGCCGCCCCCTGCGGGCCAACCCGCCCCGCCCTTCCGCCTGCTCGATCTTGGCAGCGGCGCCGGCGCCTCAACGCTGGCTGCGGCCCTGCTCCTCCCGGACCGCCCCGTCGCGCTGCATGCCGTGGATCATGCCCCCGCCGCCCTGCAGGCCCTGCAACAACTCTTCGCTGACTGCCGCGCCCTTTGGCCTGCGGCCACACTCACCACCCGCCCCGGCGATCTGCGCACCGACGGCCTGCCAGGCGCGTTTGACCTGATCCTGGCCAGCTTTGTACTGAACGAGAGCTTCCCCGATCCAGCCGATCCGCCCGCCGAACGCTGGGTGCAGCAGCAGCTCGCGCGCCTGGCACCCGGCGGGCTGCTGGTTATCCTGGAACCGGCCGGCACCGCCACCTGCAACCGCCTGCAACGGCTGCGTGATCGCATCGCCGGCAGCCGCGAGTACACCATCGTCGCCCCCTGTCCGCATGCCCAACCGTGCCCCTTGCTAGCCAGCGGAAATGGCTTCTGCCATGACGTGCGTTCGTGGTCGGTGCCGGATAGTGTCAACCGCATGAACCGTCGCCTGCAACGCGCGGTGCATACGCTGAAGTATGGCTTCCTGGTGCTGCAACGCACGCCCGCCAGCACCATGGACGCCCCCGCGCCTGCCACGGAACTGCGCGCCCGGTTGGCCGGCCCCATGTCGCGCGACAAAGGGCGCCTCGCCACCTACGGCTGCTGCAGTGATGGCTCGCTGCGCAAGATCGAACTGATGACCCGCCACCTGACGCGCGAAGAACTCAATCACCTGATCGCGCAAGAACGCGGCGACCGACTCCTCCTGAAGCAACCCCGCCTGCTCGGCGATGGCCGCACCTGGCGCGTGGAAGCGCTGGAGACTTTCGCAGTTCACCACCCGCCACCTGCTCTCTCTCCCGCGGCCTTTCTGACTTAGCATCTGCCCAGTTGACCCGCAGGCGTCGGCTGTTTATAGTCCGCACATGCTGTCGCCTAATCCAGCCACCGCCGCCGTCACCCCCAGCCCCGCCAGCGCCCCGCTGGTGGTGCCGCCCGCTCTGGCGTGGTCCTGTGGCCACTACACCATCCCCCTGCGCCGACCAGTCATCATGGGGATCCTGAATGTCACGCCGGACTCCTTTTCCGATGGTGGCGCCTGGCTGGACCCGGCCAGCGCTCTACAGCGGGGGCGGACCATGGTGGCCGAAGGGGCGGATATCCTGGATATCGGCGGGGAATCCACCCGCCCCGGCGCGGAAACGCCGCCGCTCGCCGAGGAGTTGCGCCGCGTGATCCCGGTTATCCAGGCTCTGGCGCAGGCTGTGGCCGTGCCGATCTCCGTGGACACCCGCCACGCCGCCGTGGCCGAGGCCGCCCTGCTGGCCGGCGCCTCGATTGTGAACGACGTTACCGCCTTGCGCGACCCGGCCATGCTGGCGGTGGTGCGCCGCTCCACGGCGGGGGTGGTGCTGATGCATATGCTTGGCACACCCAACGATATGCAGAAAGCGCCGCACTATAACGATGTCGTGGCAGAGGTCCGCGAATTCCTCGCCGCCCGGCTCGCGACCGCTCTCGCCGCCGGCATCCCTCGCGACCGGCTCGTCATTGACCCCGGGATCGGCTTTGGCAAGACCACCCAGCATAATCTGGCCCTCCTGGGGGCGCTGGAAGAGCTGGCCACCCTGGCCCCCGTGCTGGTAGGCGCCTCCCGCAAACGCTTTATTGGCGAAATTACCGGTGCCGCGCTACCGGAACGCCTCCCCGGCAGCCTGACCGTGGCCATCTGGTGCCTGATGCGCGGCGCTGCCATCTTGCGCGTGCATGACGTGGCCGCCACCCGCGCCGCCGTCACCATGGCCGGTGCCCTGGCCAACGGTGCACCACCAACACCACAAAAAATGCCTGGAGCAGAAGCAACAGGAACTTGAGCATACGCCTCACAACCGGAACCTCCTAGGTCAGCGACAAAGAGAAACATACTCGCGGAACAAATCAGGCGCATACAGTTTGATCTAAAATAACGGTTCCAGCTTGCCATTGCGTCTAAGTCGTCTTACGCAGTCTTTACTTAATCACATTTACTTCCTTATCAAGCTTCCGAATTACCGTATCAATCCAGTCGCTATATGCTGCGGGCAGTATTTTCTTCGCCTCTCGCATTTGGGGAATCGCGCTGGATTGCTTCATCCTGTCTGCCATATGAATCAGCATAATTATATCATTCTCGTCACCCGTTTTCTTGTTAACAATCATAAACGACAACCTGTCTTTTACATAGTCACTCGGAACCTTGCTGGCATGCATCGCGAGATATGAGCGAGCGTCCTTAGCGGCAACCCTCAATGCATATACAGGCGCTTCACCGTCGCGCGGCTCATAGCACAACTCGCTTATCTCCGCAACTCGAATAAGCGCAGACACATCTTCTGAATTTCTGGCAGCTAGCTCGCGCAAACCCAAGCACGCAGGTCTTAGAAAATCTATCCGCTTACACATAATCGACTCCCGCACGGCCCCTTGGAGCGTGTCTGTATCGATTTGTGTAAGTGTAATTGGCAATTCCGTTAAAGCACTTACCAGCTCCCTGCGATAGCGACTTATTGACTCTGTTTCGTCCAGAAGCAGCGCATCACCACCACTTCGCGCGAACGAGACTAGCACTTTTCTTATTTGATCCGGATTCGCACCTTCAAGCGCATACATACGAACCCATCCAAGCATACTCCTTTTTGTCGAACCTCCAGCCGTCGCAAAAATTGAGCAGAACGAATCTAGCAATTCGGGCGAATTACTCCTCAAGAGTGCTGCAGACAGTTTCTCCAGCTCCAACAACCTTCTATTGTCCAATGAACCTCCGACCTGTTTCAATTCCATTACAACAGATTTTAGACCTAGACGTGCGTCTTTGTTCTCTCCCTTGCTTACAGTCGCTAAAGCCTCTTGGACAAGAAGTAACAAACGGTCTTCTGCAGTACAATCAAGGCGGTTCGTCGCCTCAGCAGCAATCATTGCATTGAAACAACCTGTAATCATTACAATGCTAATTATCAGCTTTACTACCATTGCCGACCTCCTCTTGACCAATCAGATAGATCATACGAATTGCGCGAGAAAGCAGATTGTATCGAGTAACACACATCATCCTCATCGTCATATCTACCTCCTTCTGTGTTAGCAGGGACTTCAAGGGGCCCTCAAGCCACTAAGCAATGCGGTTTCCCCATCACTCACGCGACGCCCCCGTCGCCAATCCCAGCCGGCCGGCGGCCTCGCGTTGCGTCAGATTCGCATCCTTGACCAGCATCAGACCGGCCAAACCCTTGACCCAGCCTGACCCGCGATGCGCC
>CAYSHQ010000248.1:0-3947 GCA_964430835.1 uncultured Lentisphaerales bacterium | reverse complement strand
CGTTCAGGTAGCAGGGCTCGGCGCGCTCGTGGTCCTTCTGTTCGCGGTAGATGTCACCCAGGGTTTGCTGGGCCTGGCAATAGGAAGAGGAGGCGGGCGGGATCTTTTTGAGGGCCTCCTTGGCCTTTTCCGCATTGGCGGTGGCCGGTTCACGCCAGCAGAACGCCATCAGCAGGTACATGGCGTTCTTGGTGTCGCCTTCCGCGATACGCGCCACGACCTCGTCGGGGAGTTGGAAGAGCGCCTCGGCGAACTCCCGCCGCTGGTAGGCAATCTGGGCCAGCATGTACTTGGCCTGAGCCTTCAGGTCCTCCGCATAGTCAACGTTCTCCAGCCATTTCTTGGCCTCGCCCCATTCCTTGCGGGCCATGTTGTACCGGGCGATCTGGAGCGCCATGCCGTCCACGCCCTGCCCCAGGTCGGACGGGATGGACTTGCCTTTCCCCTTGAGTTCGGTAATCAGTCCGCGCATCTCGTGCACGGCCGTGACCAGCAGCCCGACCGCCTTATCCTCCTGCTTGTTCTCGATGTACAGGTCGCCCAGCGCTTGGGCCGCCAGCACCGCGTTGTAATAGCCGAAGGCCTCCTTATCCGCGGCAATGACCTTGTGCTGCTCCTCGACCTTGCGGATCTTTTCCGCCAGGGGTATGGTGCTGTCTTCCTGCGTTATCCGGATGCGGATCACGGCCATAGTGCCGACTCGGCTGTCCTTCGGGTATTTGCGGATGAAGTTTTCGATGCGTTCATCGGCGCCCTTTTTGTCGCCCAACCGGTAGTCAATAATGGCCAGACGTGACTCGCAGACGATGCGGGCCTTGGTCGAGAGGCTGTCCGTATTGGCTAGGGCGCGCGAGAAGGAGGTGCGCGCCTTGCCGTAGTCCTTGAGCAGGAACTGACATTCGCCGATCAGGCGCAATTCGGTCGTGGAATTGTCCGGGCCCTGTTGCTCCAGGGACTTTTCCAGCAGTTTGATGGCGTCGCCATACTGTCCGCGATCCATCAGGGAGGAGGCGGCCGTGATATTGCGCTCGTCGCCCCGCGCCTGCTGTGCGCCTGGCAGCAGCAGCGCCGCGGTCAACAGGCCGAGCAGGCAGAAGGATGGGGGGCGGACCAAGCGGTGGTTGCGGATGGCCGTCAACCCGGTTGCGAAGGATGTTGTTGTTACCATGCGTTTCCAGCCTGTATCCCGTGTTCCGTTGTTCCTGGTCGGTCTGCGGCACCACCCGGTTCACGCCACTATGTCCATGCGCTTTACATAATAGCAGGAAGCGGGCCAAGTTTCGAGGACGATAGTATTCGCGGTGTCTCTGTGAAAAACGTGTAAATTGCCGGGGCGGGTCTATTCGTGCAGTTGGCCGGGGTGCATCCGGCAGGTTACGATTGCGTACTCGGGTAGGCGTTCGTTGGTCAGCTCGCGCGCTTTCATAACCCCAAGTCCATTTGCCCGCTGACCACAATCTTGCGTCCTTTCTCCAAAGTTCGGTCCGAGGTGTCGTAAACCACAAAGCGTACGCCGGGGAACTCGCGGCCGAGTTCCGACTGGATGTAATCTTGCACGGCCTTGACGTTGCCGGGGTCGTCATCCGAGAACCCCACGCTCACGGCATGGCGCAGGCGCCCCTCCTGCGTGCGGGCCAGGATCGCAATAATATGCTCTACAAACGAGCGTACGGCGAACTGTTTGCGCTGTTCGGCCGACTCGGAACCCGGGGGAGGTGACGGCATAATAGTGATTCAGCCGCAGGTAGTAGGCCAGCTCTTCTTCGTCCGTGCCAAACTGTGCGACCTGATCGAAGCAGGCCCGGTAGCCATGCAGGTTGGCCATCATTTGGGCGCGCTCCGCCGGGGTGAGCACGAGCTCCACAAATAGCCGCACGCCAGTACGCAGGGTTTCCCAGGCATGGCCGCGTGCGGTGACGATGGCAAACAGGCGCCCCTCAATGAGCGTCTGACGGAAGGTTTGGAAGCTGGGGGGGGGGAGTTCCGTGCCGTTCAGAATGCGCATGATAGCTTCGCGCGCATCACGCAGGAATTGGCTTTCGGATGTGGGCGCGTCGTCCTGGAACTCGACGAAGGCCTCAGGCCAGTTTCCGTTGGGGGGGCGGTAATGCTGCGTGTCGTGCCGGATCAGGCTGAAGATGGAGGTGGAGACCAGGTGCGGTGCCCACGAGCCATCCGGTTGGCGCTTTTCCAGGTGGATGCGCGTGGGCATGTGCAGGATGTTGTCATCCCAGTCGAAAATATAATACTTGAGATCCCGGTCGGCGACCCGGATATTTACTGGTTGTGCCGTGACTTCGTACATCGCAGGGGTGTCGAGACGACCGTTGCGTGGGGGTTCGGCAAAAACGTAATGGCGGAGAGGGAGGGATTCGAACCCCCGGTGACCCGTTAGGAGCACACAGCATTTCCAGTGCTGCGCCTTAAACCAGGCTCGGCCACCTCTCCATGTGTGGTGCAGGGGGAATGTACGCAAACGGAGGGCAATCTGGCAAGAACGAACCGCACCGTGGTGAATTTCACCTTTCTCCTGCCGTAACTACTCAGGTGCCCGCTCGCTGCGGGCGGCTACCTGAGCAGTTACCTTCCTGCACTATGTAGAATCGCACCCAATTGGGACAAAAGCTTGCGCTTGTGAATCCGTCTCTGATAGCATCGCGCGCATGAACTTTAATTTAATCTTGAAAGATGCCATTGCCAAGGGCTCTGGTCGGGTCGTGCGTAAGTCGGTGGCGACGGTGCGGCAGGATGTGGCCGTCCTGAAGCGGCAGGTGGCGGAGTTGCGCCGGATCGTGCGGATCTTGCAGCGCGGCACGGCCAAGTCCGTGGTGGAACTTCCGGTGGAGACTTCGGACAGCGACAGCAAGCGGTTGCGCCGGCCTACGGCCGACCACGTGAAGCAGTTGCGCCGGAAATTGGGTTTGACTCAGGTGGAGATGGCCCGTCTGTTGGGTATCTCGTCGCTAACGATCTCGAAATGGGAGTGCGGTTCGGGCTTGTTGACGATGCGTAAGCGGACGCTATTGGCGTTCCAGCAGGCGCGCGGCTTGGGCAAGCGCGAGGCTCGTGAACGAGTCGCAGCCGGTTGATTGGATCCGGTGGTGTTCCTGCGCCCGAGTGGCGAAATGGCAGACGCATCGGACTTAAAATCCGAAGACGGGTCACTCCGTCGTGTGGGTTCGAGTCCCACCTCGGGCACCAGAATACCGCCTTTGTTCAGCCGTTGCGCCAGGCGGTCGGCAGATGGTCGTAGACGCTCTGGACCACTTGCTCGATGGAGAGGGCGGTGGTGTCCAGCACGAGAGCGCCGTCGGCGATCTTCAGCGGCGCAGTGGCACGGGAGCTGTCAATCCGGTCGCGGTTGAGCAGCGAGGCCAGCACGGCCTCGGGCGTTTGCGTGGCAATCCCCTTCTGGTTCTCTTCGGTATGGCGGCGGCGTGCACGTTCCTCCGGGGCGGCGTCGAGGTAGAAGCGCGCCGGCGTCTCCGGAAAGACCACGGAGCCGATGTCGCGCCCTTCCACCACCAAGTCACCGAGCTGCCGCAGGTCGCGCAGCCAGTTGGTGACGCGTGTGCGCACGGCGGGGGCCTTGGCCACCGGGCTGGCATGCTGGTTGATCTCGGGGGTGCGGATGCAATCACCGGGTTCCTCGCCCGCAACGGCATAGATCACGGCGCCGTCGCGTACGGAGAACGACACCATTACCTGCGGCGCAAAGGCGCTCAGGGCCGCTTCGTTCTGTGTGTCGATGTGATGCAGGAGTGCCTGCCAAGTCATGATGCGGTAGAGCGCGCCGGAGTCCACATGCAGGAAGCCCAGCTTGAGGCCCAGGCAACGGGCTACGGTGGATTTGCCGGAGCCGGAGGGGCCGTCGATGGCAATAACGCGGTTCATCGGGATCTCCAGGTGTGGTGGGGTTAATGTGATGGGGATTCGTGGACGGGTTC
>CAYSHQ010000247.1:0-3962 GCA_964430835.1 uncultured Lentisphaerales bacterium | reverse complement strand
TAGCCAGATGGTGGGTGGCCCACCGGGGGGAACGATAATCCTCTACCACTGAAGTAAACCGATGAAACCGATTGTTGTTTGTGGGCACGTCTGCCTCGATATCATTCCGGCCTTCCCCAAAATTGCCTCCAGTCTGGACACGCTACTCGTGCCGGGCAAGCTGGTCGAAGTTGGACCGGCCGTGATCGCCACCGGCGGTGCGGTGGCGAATACCGGGCTGGCGTTGCATCGGCTCGGCCTGCCCGTGCGTCCGGTCGCGAAGGTCGGCGATGATGCGTTTGGCCGGGCGGTGCTGGAGATCTTCCGCAACGCCGGTGCGCCCATCGACGGGATTGTTGTGGATGGCGCGGCCTCGACCTCCTATACCGTGGTGCTGAGCCCGGTCGGCTGCGATCGCATCTTCCTGCACTGTCCCAGCGCGAATGATTTGTTTGGTGCCGATGATGTGCGGGCCGAGGTGCTGGCCGGGGCCTCGCTCTTTCATTTCGGTTATCCCCCCTTGATGAAACGCATGTATGCCGATGGCGGCGCGGAGTTGGAGGCGCTGCTGCGCCGGGTCAAGGCCGCGGGGTTGACGACTTCGCTTGATCTGGCCCTGCCGGATCCGCAATCAGTGGCCGGACGTTCGGATTGGGAGCACATCCTGCAGCGCGTGTTGCCGCATGTGGATGTGTTCGTGCCCAGCTTGGATGAACTGGTGTTCATGCTGGATCGTCCGCGCGGGGAAGCCCTGCGCCTGCAATCCGCACAAGGTGTGCCGCTAGGCGGGCTCTCCGTGGCCGAGGTGCGGCAGGTGGCGGACCGGGCCATCGCCATGGGTGCTGCGATCGTGCTGATTAAGCTGGGGATCGAGGGGATCTACTTTCAGACCACGCCGGATCATGCCCGCCTGCGGGCGTGCGGCGCCGCCGCCCCGGATTCGCAGGCCTGGTGCGATGTTTCCGGCTACGCCACCTGCTTTGAGGTCGAGGTGGCCGACACCACCGGCGCGGGGGACTGCACGATCGCCGGCTTCCTGGCAGCCCTGGTGCAGGGGTTGCCGCCGGACGAGGCGGCCCGCATGGCCGTGGCCACCGGTGCGGCCAGTGTGGAAAAGCAGGATGCCACCAGCGGCATCCCCCCCTGGGAGACACTCGTGACGCGCATGGCGTCCGGTTGGAAGCGGCGCAAACCGCGCGTTACCTTCCCGCGCTTGGTGTAGCTTAGGATCGTCAGCCACAGGAGTTCAACCATGTCCAATCGCCCGCTTTATCTGCATTTCGGCGCCGGGAATATCGGCCGGTCGCTGGCCGGTGCGCTCTTTTCCCGTGCCGGCTATGAGGTGCTCTTTGTAGATGCCTTGCCGGAGGTGGTGCAGGCGCTGCACGCGCGGCGCGCCTATCGGGTGGTGGTAAAGGATGACGTGCCGCCAGGGACGCCGGCGGAGTTTGCCATCACGCAGGTGGATGCCATTGCCGCGCAGGATGCCGCAGCCGTGACCGCGGCCGTGGCGCGGGCCGATGTGATCGGCACGTCCGTCGGTGCCGGCGTGTTGCCGCGTGTACTGGCCGCGATGGCTCCGGGGTTGCTGCAGCGTACGCGCCCGGTCTCGGTGATCCTCTGCGAGAATCTGCACCAGGCCGCGACCGTGGCACGTGCGACGCTGCGCCAGCACCTCCCGGCAGAGTTTCCGCTGGCGGAACGCGTGGGGTTGGTGGAAACCAGCATCGGCAAGATGGTGCCGATCATGCCGGTGGATGTCCGGGCACGCGATCCGCTGGAAGTCTGGGGCGAGGCCTATAACCGGATCATTGCGGATCGCGATGGGTTTGTCGGCACGATACCGGTGGTGGATGGATTGGACCTGAAGCCACACTTTACGGCGTATGTGGACCGCAAGTTGTACATTCACAACTTCGGGCATGCGGTCTGCGCCTGCGAGGGGTTCCTGCGCGGCCACACCCTGATCTGGCAGGCCGCGGCAGACCCCGTGGTGGCGGCCGCGACCCGCGCGGCCATGGAGGCTACGGCTACCGCGCTGGCCGTGCGCTATGCGCAGGTCTTCACCATGGCAGATCTGCGGGAGCATGTGGCCGACCTGCTGCGGCGCTTCGGCAACCGCGCGCTGGGCGATACCGTCTTCCGCGTCGGGCGCGACCTGCCGCGTAAACTGGCGCCTAGCGATCGCTTGATCGGTTCACTGCGACTGGTGCAGTCCACCGGCGGTGATACGCAACCCATCTGTCGCGGGATTGCCGCTGCGTTCCGCTTTGCGGCCGTGGATGAGCTGGGACAGCCTTTTCCCGCAGATGAGGTGTTCCGTACGAACGTGGCGAAGTGCGGGGTGCGGCAGGTGTTGCGCGAGCATTGCCGGTTGGACCCGCTACAGGATGCACCGGTCATCGACCGCATTGCGGATATGGTGGGCGCTACAGGACTCGAACCTGTGACTTCTGCCGTGTGAAAGCAGCGCTCTAACCAGCTGAGCTAAGCGCCCATATCTGCACAAAACGGGACCAAAAGTATCATACAGGGGACGGCGCTGTCAAGCGGTCGGAAAAACGTGGAGTACGGCATGAAGCATTTTGTCGGGCCGCATGTTTCGATTGGGGGCGGGGTGGCACAGGCCGCGGTACGGGCCGCGGCGTTGGGGGCCACCGGCTTCGGCCTGTTCACCAAGAATCAGGTGCAATGGCACGCGTCGGCGTTGACGGCCGCGGATCACGCGCAGTTTGCCGCCAGCCTGAAGAACCATCATTTCGCCCCGCCGCAGATCCTGCCGCATGCCGGCTACCTGATCAACCTGGCCAATCCTGACCCGGCCGCGCAGGCCAAGGCCTTGGACTCCTTTATCGGCGAACTCCAGCGCTGCGAGCAGTTGGGGCTTACCATGCTGAATCTGCATCCGGGCAGCCACCTGCGCAAGCTCGACCCGGCGGCCGCCTGTGCGCGTGTGGCAGATGCGATTAACCAGGCCTTGCAGCAGACGCGCGGCGTGACCGTCGTGATCGAGAATACGGCCGGTCAGGGCGCCTACCTGGGTTCCACCTTCGCCGAACTCGCCGCCATCGTGGCAGGGGTGGCGGACCCGCAGCGCATCGGGATCTGCCTGGACACGGCGCATGCCTTCGCCGCTGGGTTCGATCTGCGTACACACGACGGCTGTCGCCGCATGGCGGATGATTTCGAACGCTTGGTCGGGTTCCGGTTTTTGCGCGGGATGCACCTCAACGACTCAAAAACCGGACTGAACTCCCACGTGGATCGGCATGCGTCGCTGGGGGAGGGGACGCTGGGATGGGCTCCGTTTGAGTGGTTCATGACGGACCCGCGCTTCGAGCGCCTACCGTTGGTGATCGAAACGCCCGACGAGGAGCGCTGGTCGGCCGAGATCCGCCAATTGCTGGCCTTTGCCGGGGAAGCCTGAACCCTGCCTCCGCCCGTCCTTTACGGCACGGTGGTGAGCGCGGCGTGGGCGTCGCGCAGTTGATCGCGGATCTTCAGCTGCTGCGGACAGCGGGTCTCGCAGAGGCCACAGGCCGTGCAGGCGTCGGCCTTCTTCCCCGGATTCCATGGGAACGCGCCCAGCCCGGCATACCCCTCCTTGGCACTTGCCCATAAGTCATAGACCCGGCCGCGGTTGTAAACCTCGAAAATCTTGGGGATCGCCACGCCTTGCGGACACGGCAGGCAGTAGTTGCAGCCGGTGCAGTAGAGCTCGGCCATCTTGGCGAGGCGCTTGAGATGCGCATCAATCGCGGCCCGGTCGGCGGACGATAAGGCGATGGGGTCTGCGCAGATGCGGACGTTCTCTTCCACCATCTCCATCGTCCCCATGCCGGAAAGCGCGACGGAAACAGCCGGGTTGGCCAGTACGAAACGCAACGCCAGCTCGGGGACGCGTTCAATCCCCGGCACCAACCCCCCCAGCACGGCGCTGGCGTCGCCCAGACGCCCGCCCGCCACTGGCCCCATGGCCACAA
>CAYSHQ010000246.1:0-3978 GCA_964430835.1 uncultured Lentisphaerales bacterium | reverse complement strand
CAGCAACGTCTGCAACACGTCTTCCAAAAAGCGCCGCCAACGGCTTTTCTTCGAGCCGCCGATGCCCTTCATCTCGCCTGCGCGGCCGAACACGCCTTCCGGGATATCTATTCGAACGACCGGCACCTTCTCGCTGCGGCCCCTCTTTTCGGCCTCCGAGGCGTCAATGTGATACAAGCGTAATGGTTTTCCCTTCCCGATCCGAAGCCGGCCTCCTGATATGTTTTTCGAGGCCTATTTGGCAGACACTGTGGAGACACCACCCCCTACAACGCCCCGCGAGCCCCCGACACCTGCCGCGCCACCCGGCCGCCGGCCCCCCCCGCGTCGCACGCTGGGCGTCTTTTTCCGCCGCCGTAAAACCGTCTCCGCGCGCGTGTGGCTCTTGGCCCTGCTGCTCTACACCACCGGCACACTGCTCTGGCTTGGCCGCGAAAAGCCAGCCACGCCACCCCCACCTGCCACAAGCAAAGCCATCACGCCCCCCCCGCTCCCGCCAGATGCGTCCATTGCCCTCGGCCGTGTGAAACGCCAAAACCCGCCGCACCTGACCTTTCCCATCCCCTTTCAACTGGAAACATTGGAACAGACCGCGCAGTACCGCTGCGAAATTCCCCCGCTCCCCAATACAAAGCGCGGCACCGTACAAGTCATCGCCACCTGCGATCATCACTACAGCTACGCCCATGTCTATGCCAACCTCGCACTCGCCCGAACCGGCCTCTCCTTGGCCATCCCGCTGACCGGCCCAGCCGCCGCCGCATACTGGGAGCCTCGGCAACATACCGGCACCTGGAGTGCCTGGGAGCGCAGCAGCTTGCGTCGGCTGGAGGTCAAGGTCTTTGCCGATGACATCCCTGCCACCCGCGTTGCCCTGCGCTATCAGGCCGATCCCGCGCCGACCGACGCCACGCCCGACCTGGCTTGGGCACACCTGCCACCCACAACCCTGCCGCTGGGCGAACGCGTCGAACTGGCCTTTGACCTCGCCAACTGGCATGGCAACCCCTTCAGTTACCAGGCCCTGCCGGTGACGCTGGAAGTCACACCACCTACCAATCCCCCTGTGCGCATCCGCCCCTTTCTGCACCAGAACTTCGAGGCGCTCACCGATCAGAATCATGAGCGCATCCGCCCGTGCGGTCCCAAGCACTTCCTGGCGCGCTACCGGCCCACCGTCACCGGGCGACATACCTATCGCTTCCTGTTGCAAACGGCGGATGAACCGGCGCGCGAGGTACGGTCGGGCACCTTCGACGTCACCGCCGGCACGCCCCCCGCCTTCCTGCGCCTCTCGCCGCGCAGCCCGCACTACTTCGAGCGCGCCGACGGCGCGTTCTTCTATCCCATCGGCTGGAACATCCCCTACCCCGTGGACCGCCCCTACGGCCAAACCTACACGCCCTATCTCCCCGCCGAGAACAGCCTCGCCTTCCAGCGCAAGCTGTTCGACGACCTGGCGGATGCCGGCGGCAATTTCGCGCGCTACTGGCTGAGCGACTGGTGGAGCGCCCTGGAGTGGAACCAGCAAGTCGACAACTACAGCGGCATCGGGCGTTACAATCTCAAGAATGCCTGGCTCACAGATCAAATCCTGAGCCAATGCGAGCGGCGGGGGATCTACCTGCAACTAGAGACGCTCACGCATGTCACATTGAATCCTGAATACGGTTGGCCCATGCACCCCTATAACGGGCAAAACGGTGGCTTCCTCACGGAACCTGGCAATTTCTGGACAGACCCCAACAATCTTGCGTTGTCGCGCAACCGCCTGACTTACCTGGTCGCGCGGTACGCCGATTCACCAGCCATCCACTCCTGGAATATCATGAGCGAGCCTGACATTCTGGGGCGCCATTTATGGCCCAAGGCCAAGCCGTACATTCTGAGTCAACTACGGACGATCCAGTCTCTGGATCCTTACGGTCACATCACAGGGAATCAGCAGTGCATGGCTGATCGTGACATCGCCTTCTTCCGCGAACCGGAAGTGCAATTCGTCAGCGCCAACGCCTATGCCGGCGGCATCGCCGGCTTCCCGGAGGATCAGATCCCGACCATTCGCGCGTTTTCCGAACGCTATCGCGATCACAACCGCCCGATCCTGGTGGCGGAGACCGCCGGCCACTTCGCGGGCGACCCCGCCGCCAAGATGCAGCGGGACACGCTGGGGGCGCTCTGGGGCGGCGTGGCCAGTGCACTGGCCGGCACGCCCTTGAGCTGGTGGTGGAACTTCAATTACGGCGAGAATCTGAGCGGCTGGTACCGCGTGGTGGCGGACTTTATGCACGGCGAAGACCTCATCCGTGAGGATACACCGGCGCAAGGTGGCTGGCGCAACCGCCGCGCCACCAGCACCAGTCGCGACGGCAACCTGCGTGCCCTGATGGTGGGCCATGCCACCCGGCGCTTCGTCTTCGCCTACAACTTCGACACACTCAGCCGCACCCGCCGCACCCCCACCACCTGCGCCGAAAACCGCATCTTATGCGATGGCATGCGCCCCGGCGCCTACCTCGTCGAATACTGGGACCTGCGCGCCGGCAAAACCACGGAGCGCCAAACCATGCAGGTGGACGCCGATGGCAACGGCACCCTCGCCCCCCCGGCCTTCACCGAAGGGTGGGCTATCAAGATCCTACCGGCGCCCGCCACCGAAACCGCAGCGAACCATTACACCACGGACACACCTGCCACCAACGCCCCGCCAACACCCGCCGCAACACCCGCCGCAACACCCGCCGCAACATCCGCGTTGGCACCCCGTGATGCTGCGGCCGATTGGTCCTGGCGCATCCTGCCACGCACGGCAGTGGCCTGTGCGGCAGCCGCGCCCCATACCATCCTCGAAGTCTCCATCGCTCTGCCGGAGAGTTGCCGCAACCTGGCACCGGCCATCACCGACACCAACGGGCGGCCGGTGCCATGCCTCTGGATACCCTTGGCGCAGGGTGCCGGCTGGCAAATTCGCCTGGCCGCCGATCAGGCCGGCCCGTTTAGCGTGCATGCCACCAACGCTGCGCCATCCTCCACCCCCACCTTGGGCAACGCAGAATGGATTGGCCTGCACGTAACCATAGCGTCCAACCAATCCCCGCCGCTCAAGACGACCGTACGCTTCGAGCAGCAGTTCGCCGCACTCACGAACAAACAGCAAGTGGGGGTGGCCACGGTAGATCAGCTGGAGAACCCGCTCGGCGCCAACAGCAACTTTCTGGCGGTCTACCAGGGCCCCCTGCTGGCACCCGTCAGCGGCGACTATGTGCTGGCCGCCAACGCAGATGACGGCTGTTTCGTCAAACTCGATGGCGAACAGATCATCGCCTGGCCCGCCGGGCACAACATGGAAGTGCTGAACCGTCCGGCTGCGAACACCTGGGAACACCGGCGGACCGTGTGGCTGAGTCAAGGCGTGCACTGGATCGAATATTACCACCAGCAAAGTGTCGGTGCCTGCCTGGCTCGCCTGGGGTGGCAGCCGCCATGCACGCCAGCGGACCAAGAGACCCTGATTACGGAACCGTTCCCCGACGCCACCAACGTCCAGTATGCGGTCACCACCATCCCGGCGTGGGCGCTGGATGGGCGCATCCCCTGCAGCGTCGAAGTCTCCTACCAGGGGCACACGCAGCTCACCATTCTGCCCAGTCGCGGCCTGGAATTGCGCCGTCCCCGCACACGCCTCGCGGTGGCCGCGCTGGAGACTAAGGGGGCGCGCCGCTACGCATTCTTCCAGGGCGAAGGGCGCCAAGGGCTCACGCTCAACGGGCGTGACATCCCGTTCTGGGCCGGGAATAGCGATTACCGGGCATTCTCCCTGGAATGGTCCATGAACGTCAGCGAAACCAACGCACCCGCGCTCCAGACCATGCTCTACGACATCGCCATGCCGCTGACCGTGCAACTCGGTACCCACCCAGCGAGCGAACAGGCGCACACCCCGCACCACTGGGCGACGTGGCCATTGCCAGCAGACCA
>CAYSHQ010000245.1:0-3979 GCA_964430835.1 uncultured Lentisphaerales bacterium | reverse complement strand
AGGGACAGTCATCGCACTCGCCCCCCCTAGCTGGCCTGACTACACGCCTGCTTGTGAAGGCGGGTCACCAGCGTCAGGTCGAGCTCGGTGGCTCTTCTACGCTGATACCGGTCCTTCATCTTCTGCAGCAGCTCGTCCCAAAGCGCTTGCGTCGGCCGGGTCTGGTCCTCCCAGGCCTCCACACCCAGCACCCGGAATTCCCACTTCACTCTCTGCCGCGCCACCGTGACCTGCACCTCGCGCTTGGTCCCATCATCCAATTTTTCAAACCAGTTGATCGGGTTCTGCACCGTTAACCTCGCACGATCTTGGCTTTGGCCTTCAGCCCTTCCACATGCGCCGAGAGGGCCGCACCACGCTTGGCATGGATGAGGAAGTCGTGGATCGACTCCTTTACATCCTCAAACGTGGTGTCCGTGGCCTCCTCGTGCCCGGTCTTCTGGATGATATGGAGCCCGAATTGCGTTTCGATGATGTCGCTCAGGTCGCCCACCTTCATGCTGAAGGCCGCCGTATCGAAGGCCGGCACCATCATGCCGCGGCCAAACCAACCCAGGCTACCGCCTGCTTCCCGTCCGCTGGGGCATTCGGAATGGGCGGCCGCCTCGTCGGCGAAACTGGCGCCGGATTGCACGCGGGCGCGAATCTCCTCGATCTTCGCTTTGGCCGCGGCGGTCAAGGCTTCGTCCGTACCGGCCGGGCGCACCAGAATATGCTGGGCCTGGGCGCGCTCGGGCCGGGCATATTCGTCCTGATGCTGGTCAAAGTGCGTGCGCATCTCTTCATCGGTCGGATCCGGGATACTGGCGACGACTTCCTCCACCAGCTTGTCCACACGCCGACCGGAGCGGATCTGGGCGCGGAACATCTCCATGGTCAGCTTCTGCTGCTGAAGCAGGGCTTCCATCTTTTGGGTCCCGCCGACCTGTTTCTTCATCTCCTCCACGCGCTCATCGACTTCCGCGTCGAAGACCGGGATATTGCGCTGCGCCGCCTCATCGAACAGCAAGCGCGCGCCAATGGCCTGTTCGACCGCATTCTCACGCAGAGCGGGGAGTTGTTCGCGGACCTGCTCCTCCGGCATATGCTGGGAGTAGAACTTGATCAGCCGGCCCAATTCAAACTCAATGGCCTGGGATGGGAGCGGTTGACCGTTGATCGTGATAGAAGGGTATGGGTTTGTCATGGCGCAGAAGTGTAGCGGGTCCGTCGCTAGAGGGCACGAAAAAACGTGGCGATCTCGTGCCACCCGCGGCAACGCGCGATTCGTGCGCCCGCGCAGGGATACGTCCGGTTCCACGGCCGGTCAAAGACGATCGTATGGCCAGCCGGACGTTGCTGCATGGCATCCAGCGCCATCGGCGAGTCATCAATGACCAGGTCGAAATGTTCGCGCAGCAACACGGGCAGGGGGAGGAAGGGCGGGGCCTCGGGATCAGCCGGATAGGAGCGGTTGTATTTGTCCACGTACCAGACCGGCAGCGCGGCCAGCCCCTGCTGATTCAGCCACGCCTGCGTGACACGATGGGTGAAGGCGGGGCGGCCGGTTACCACCACCACCTCCTGTTCCTGTCGTTGCCAGGCCTCCAGACAGGCCACGGCCCCGGCAATCGGTACCAGACCGCGCAGAAACGCCGGCGAGTGGGCGCGTTCCATCAACTCCTGGTACTGGGTTTCATCGAGCAGAAAGGCCGTACGCAGATCAAAGGTATGTATCTGCTCGAAGGCCACCGTGCGCCCGTAGAGCTCGCGCGCCAGCACGGCCAGGGCTGCCGCGGTCTCGCACAACACATCATCAAAATCCACATAAATTCGCATGTGCCCGTCCTTCTACTGCACCACATCCGCCGGTCGCAGCGTAGTCAGCGTGGTCATGGACTCGGCGGGCAGCTCGAGACGCAGCTCGCCCTGCTGCGGGGTGAGCGCCGGCCGCGCCTGCGCATGGTGTTCCCGAGTGGTTTGGATGACCTGTAAGGACTGGAGCGCGGGCGGCAGTTTGCCGATCCGGCAGACCCGCGCGCCCAGGCGGTTGCCAAGATGCAGCGTGAACCCGGTGCCATCCGCGCCATGGGTAAAGGCCACGGCGTCCACGGGCTCGCCGGTCAGCACATGGCACCCCACGGCCAGGCTACCGCGCGGGGTGTAGAGGATCCACTGCCGCTGCAGTCCCCAGCGCACGGTGGTGGCAAACCGGCCAGCGGCGTCGCGAGCCAGCACGGGGTAATTATCGCTATGCTCCCAGAGCAGCACCGCCTGGGGACGGGCATGCTGCAGCAACCCGAAATAGAGCCCCATCTCCTGCATGGCATAGTCGTGGCGGAAGATGGGCGCCCGCTTCCAATCCGGGTCCACCCCGGCTTCTGCCACCACCAGCGGCAACCGCAGGCGGTCGGCCAGCGCCGCCCAGGCCGCATATTCATCGTCCGCGGCGCCGCCCCAGGCATGAAACGACAGCCACGCCACCTGCCGCAGCGCCACCGGATCGGCCAATGCCGGTTGCAGCCAGGCATAGGCCTCGCCGCGCGCATTCGCCACAGCCCCCAGCAGCAGCCGCGTGCGCACCCCCTGCCGTTGCAGCTCCTCGCCCAGCTGGCGTACCAACTGCGGGTACGCCGTCGCCGGCACCCGGATGTTGTAGCCGCCATCCGGCTCATTCAACGAGAACGCCTCCGGCTCCACCCCATAGCGGTCGCGCGCATGCCGCAGATAGGCGCCCACTGCCGCGGCTAGGCGCGGCCATTCCGAGGGCTTCAGCACATTCTTTTCCGGATGCGCCACGCCATCCGTGTACATCCAGGCGGGCGCGCGCCATAAAGCCATGAAGGTCGGCGTCTGGTTCGTGGCCAGCAGCGCCTGGAACTCAAGCGCCTGGCGCAGTTCGGTATCCGGCTGGTCCAAGGCCGCCAGCTGCCGCCGGAAATCCGCCGCTGCCTCCACCCCCGCGGCCGGGCGCTGCAACTCATCCAGCCGCATCTGCGTGCGCGCCCAGGCAGGGCGCAGTGTGGCAAACGCCGTACGCGCCAGTAACCCCTGCAACCCATAGCAATAGTTCCCGCCAAACCCTTCAAAACGGTACAACGTGCGCGACACATCCACCGCCACCTCCGCCAGTGGTGTCCGCACCTCCCCCAGCCCCGTAACCCGCACCGTGGCCGTGATCTCCCGGCCGGCCGGCGGCGCCCCCGTATGCAACGGTACCACCACCGCAAATTCATCACTCCAGCGCCGGTTATCCTGCACCAGCATGGAACCCTTGGCATCCGTTTCTAGAGAGATACGCGCGGCATCCTGCGCGCAAACCAATACCAACGGCCCGCGCGGCACATACGCCAATTGATACGGGTTCGCACGCGTCACCGGCAAGCGCCCGGAGCCGCCAGCGGCCAGATACCGCCCCCCCGCAAAGCGGTCCGCCGGCAGATGCAGGATAAAGAACACCCCCTCACAGGCATTGGTACGATCCGCCACCGCCGTGACGACCAACTGCACGCCGTTGGAAAGGATCTGCGCGACTTGCGTGACCCGGCACTTCACCTGCGCCTGCGGCGACAGCTCCGCCCGCCAGACCGCCCCGGACGGCCCCACGACCGACTGCAGCTTATCGGCCGCGCTCAAGTACGCCACCGTGTTCCAATTGCTCCCGGCCACGGCCAGTTCGCCCTTGCATGCCAGCCACCCATCGCCCAGGGGCATGCGCACCACCCGCCCCTGACCGTCCAGCCACTCGTTGTCGCCCGCCGTGCCGGCGCTCAGGGCCCAGGGGACCGCCCCCGCGACCAGCAGCAGTCCAACCACGCCCCCGAGCAAACCACGCCAGCCAGCGCGTCGCGCCCCACCATCGCCTGCTGTTGTCAACCATCCTGCCCGCATAGCCGTTATCCACCTGCCACAACCGCCAGTCTGGAACCGCCCACACCGGCAAGCCCCCAGCATACCATGCGAAGGGGCGCAGAGAACACAGGAATGAGCCATCCCCCTT
>CAYSHQ010000244.1:2605-3981 GCA_964430835.1 uncultured Lentisphaerales bacterium | reverse complement strand
TGAGTTCGTCGGTGCAGCCTGATGGATGGCCGGAGGTGAAGCGCAGGCGGCGGATCCCAGCGATGGCACTGACCGCTTCCAGCAGGCGGGGGAAGTCCTCACGATAACCGCCCGGGCTGTGAGGCGGGGATCTGTCCCAGACCGGATTGGAGCGCCCGTAGTTCATGACGCTCTGACCGAGGAGGGTAATTTCGCGCACTCCGTCGGCGGCCAGTTGACGCACTTCTTCGAGAATATCCTTGGCGGGGCGGCTGTATTCGGCGCCGCGCACGTCTGGCACCACGCAGTAGGCGCAGCGACGGTTGCATCCCAGGAGTACGGAGACAAAGGCACTGATGGCACCGCTGCGATGTGCCTGGGAGACGCGCGGCGTAGCAGCGGGGTCGTCGAGTTGTACGATGCCCCGCTCGCCGCGGGCCAGTCGTGCCAGCAGCTCTGGCAGGGCCTGCTGCTGGCGTGTGCCGAGCACCAGGTCCAGTTGGGGGATCTTCTTGAGCAGCGCAGCACCCCGCCGTTGGGCCATGCACCCCATGACGCCCACCAGACGCTGTGGCGCTTGCCTTTTGCCGGCGCAGAGCAATCCCAGCTTGCCTACGGCTTTATCCTCGGCCTTACCGCGGACGCTGCAGGTGTTGACCAGAATCAGGTCGGCATCGTCCTCGTCCACGGCCTGCAGGTGTCCGGCGGCCTCGAGTCCGGCGGTGACGGCCTCGGCATCGCGCACATTCATTTGGCAGCCGTAGGTGTGCAGCAGGAACTTCACGTGGCGCCACCCTTCGGACCATCGCCGGTCTGGCTGACTGAATCCACGATCCGTTCCAGCACACCCCGGTATTCCCAGTTCGGATTGCCAAGAGAGCCGCGGGCGCGGAATTCAAGCAGCAGCTTGGAGAAGGGGAAGGTCACGACCCGCACGATACGCCCGAGCCAGCTGGTGCGTTTGAAGATGCTGGCCCGCACCGTGAAGTCGAGGTTGTCGGTCGGGAATTGATAGGTGCCGGCGCCGTTGATGTTAAAGACGTCGCCTTCCACCATAACGTTGTCGGAGGAGAGCAGTCCGTTGGTGATAACAAAGGGCATGCTGGCTTGCGTCTGGCTGACCAGGACCTCGACACCCGGCACATGGCGAGCCAGGTAGCCCGTCAGCCCGGCAAAGAGCGGGATGCGCCCGAGCGTGCCTTTTTCGAGCCGCACGGATCCTTCCCCGTTGAGCAGTTTGGCATGGTCGTCGCCGAATTTGCTGGCCAGGGTGAGTTCGGCGTTAGCGGTGGCGATGGGGTAGTTCGTAAACCCGAGTTGGGTGGCAAAGGTTTCCAGATCCAGGTGTTCGATCTGCAGGGTGGTTCGGTAGGTGGCCTGAGTGGCGGGGCCGGGTA
>CAYSHQ010000244.1:0-2595 GCA_964430835.1 uncultured Lentisphaerales bacterium | reverse complement strand
GATGTGTTGCAGATAGTAGGAATTGGTGGCCATGCTGAACTCACATTGCAGGTTTTGCAGCGGGACGCGGCGAACGGTGGTGGTGGCATTCTGGTAGGTGCCGCTGATGACGATGCCGTCCAGATTGCCATCCAGCGGTACGCGCCCTGCGGCGGTAAGGCGGGGTGCCGTGGGGAACGTGATGCCGTAGGATTCGGGCTGGAGGTTCACACGGATGATGCGCAGCAGCGGCTCCACGGGCATGTCGGACTGGGCGATAAAATCCAGGTTGGATGAGACGGTGTTGATGGTCAGGCTGCCGGAGAGTTTGCCGTCCGGCCGCTCGCAGACGAGTGGCTGGATGGCGATGTGATCCAGGTCATTGGTTCCTTCCGCTACAATGATGGCGTTGACGGCCCGGATGGGGACGCCGTCGTAGATACAGTCCGCCAGTGCCAGGGTCAGGCGCAGTTCATAGCGCGGTTCGGCCGGGGCCACCCGAAAGCGCGCTTCCACTTCAACCGGCTTGGTGCCGAAAACAAAGCGTTGGGCGATGTCCAGCACCCCCCTGGCCTGCAGCAGGTGCAGCAGCGGGTAGACGCGCTCCGGCAGCAGGGTGCCCGTGATCTGCCCCTCAATGAGTCCATTGACAGGATTGAAGCGCACGGTGCCGGTGGCCGCCTCGCTGCCACGGTCGCTGGGCCATTCTACCTTGGCATTGTCGATGACGATGGCATCCTTGTCCTGGTGCAGGAAGGCCTGGATGCGTTTGAAACGCATGTTCAGGAAGCTGGCGTCCACCAGGTCAATGCGCATGGGGGCGATCACCAGCGGCGCGCGGTTGGTATCCGTGCTGGTGCGTGCGCTGTTGGTGCTGGCGAACGATGGCAGCGACGCGATCTGGATGCGGTGGCCAATGATCGATTCGATCCATTCGCGGGGCGGTCGGTCCGGTCGGAAGCTACCAGAGAGGCGCAGTTCGTCGGCGGTGAACCATTCCGGGGCGATCACGCCCTTGGGGAGGAGGCGCACTTTGCTCAACACCAGCCCTTCGCGCAGACCGAAGGAGGCCTGCCGGGCATCCACGGCCTCGGCGTCGGTGCTGATGGCCGCGAGTAGTCGGTTAAGGGTTTCGCGCGGGAGCGGGCGCGCGGCAAGATAAAAGTAGACGAACAGGCCGATGGCCAGCAGGCCCACCGTCCAGATCACGGTACGGATGATGCCGAAGAAGAAGCCAACGATACTTCGCAGAATACGCAAACCGCCGCCACCTTTCCCTCGCTGCAGGGGCACACACACCGTCTACAGGGAGCCAACCAAAGACGCGATTATATACGGGAGTCGGCGGGTTGTCACGCCGGCTCCGGTGATTCGGCGAGCTTGTGTCGGGGGGCGCTTTCGCGCATACTGCCAGGGATGCGCTATTGGTGGGCCAATCAGAAGCATACGTACGATGCGGAGGTACGCGGTGGTTATCTCTGGTGCCGGCAGCGCCGGGCGAATGGCTCGCGTAATCCGTTCTATGAGAATGTGCGGCTGGTGGCGCCAGGCGAGCTGATTTTTGGTTATCATGATGCGGAAATTCGCGTCATTGGCATTACCTTGTCGCGCGCGCGGGCGGCGCGGTCGCCGGTGGTTGGTCCGGTTGCGGAGGGTCCGGAGGGTGTGCGGGGGTGGTTGCTGGATGTCGCGTGGCTGGCCTTGCAGCGCCCCTTGCATCCGGCGCGCTACATGGGTATTCTCGCGCCCCTGTTGCCGGAGTTGCATGCGCCGCTGACGGAGAGCGGCAAAGGGCTGCAGGGCGGCCGGTTGCTGGAGATTACAGATCGTCTGGCTCGGGCGTTGCTGCAACTGGCGGGCGGGGCGGATCCGGCGGCGCTGGTGAATCCCGATTGGCACCCCCATCAGTTGCGCTTCGGGTTTGCCGAGCAGGAGCAGGGCCCGTCGGGTACGCACGCCGCAGCAGGCGAGGTGCCGCCTTGCCAGATGGTGGATTCGGAGCAGGCGCCGTCGGTGACGGACGCCGCAGCGGGCGAGGTCCCGCCGTGCCAGATTGATGTGTCGGATCGGGATGAGTGAACGAGGAGTGCTATGGTTCTGCCGGATGTCAGTGTGTTGCAGAAACGATTTGGTGCGGCGGGGCGCCTGGCTTTTCGTACGGGGGAAGGCGGCCTGCCGGTGGCGGTGCTGGCCGGTCCGCAGGGATCGTGCGAGGTGTCGTTGTATGGCGGACAGGTGCTGCGGTACAAACCGCTGGGCCATACCCCTGTATTGTTCGTAAGCCGGCAGGCGCACTTTGAGCCGGGAAAAGCGATGCGGGGCGGCATTCCGGTTTGCTGGCCCTGGTTCGGGGCGCATCCTGCCGATCCGCAAGCCCCGGCCCATGGTTTTGCCCGCCTGCTGACGTGGTCGCTCCTCTCCACGGAATACGGCGCACAGGAGACCGAGATCAAGCTCGGACTGCGGGATTCGGAGGTCACGCGGGCCTGGTGGCCGCATCCCTTTGCGCTCACGTTGCGCGTTGTGCTCGGTACGAGCCTGCGGCTCGAACTGACCACCCGGAATTGCGACGAGGTGCCGGTGACGATCAGTGAGGCGTTGCATACGTACCTGCTG
>CAYSHQ010000243.1:0-3983 GCA_964430835.1 uncultured Lentisphaerales bacterium | reverse complement strand
CCCTCCGCTTGCAAAACCGGAGGTTTTGCAAGCTCCTCCCATAGCTAGAGCTTGTCCCAAAACTCCCACTGTAACTACTCAGGTGCCCGCACCTTGCACCGCACCCCGTCTTCTGTCATGATACCGGGAGGTCACGTCGTGTCTTACGTCCTGTGCTGCTCCCTGACGACACCCCTTACCCCCTCCGATACCATCTTGAAGAACGCACCCATCCCGTTACGCTGGATCGCTACACCGCCCCCGCACCGGCCAATCGCCGCCGGGCTTGGTTGGCTGTTGCTCGCACTCGCGCTCCCGCTGAGCAGCCAGGCGCAAATGAATGCCGGCACCACCTTCAACCCGGTCGGCTCCGGCGCGCGCGCCATGGGGCAGGGGAACGCCTTTATGGCCGTAGCGGACGACGCCACCGCCGCCAGCTGGAACCCGGCCGGCCTCACCCAACTCGAACGCCCCGAATGCTCGCTGGCCGGCGAATACTGGCAGAGCCATGGCCAGGTCCTCACCCCAACCAAATATCGCAGCGAGCACGACGCCAGCTTCGCGGACCTGAACTACGCCAGCTTCGTCTACCCCTTCCGCCTGGTGGATCACAATTTCACCGCCTCCCTCAACTATCTGAAAATGTTCGACCTGTCGCAGTCCCTGCATACCCCGGATTACGATGGCTGGACCGACACCTGGACCGCCGATTACCGGCTACGTCAGGAAGGATCCCTCGCCGTGGTCGCCCCTGCCCTGGCTATGAACCTGACCGATCACCTGTCCGCAGGCCTGGCCTTCAACATCTGGAATGACGATATCACGCAGAACAGCTCCTACCGGAAACGACAGACCTTTAGCGACAGTCAATCGGGATTAAAGATTGACGATTCGTACACCGTCCAGAGCGGCTACTCCTTTGTGCTGGGCACCCTGTACCGTCCGGTCAAAGAGTGGACCTTCGCCGGCGTCGTCAAGCCCCCCTTCACCTTGCAAGGGCGAACGACCAGACAGGCATCTTATTACGAGGATAACGATCCAACCTGGACGTTTAGCCCCCCTCACACTAATTCCACCACCATCAACATGCCGCTCGTGCTGGGAGGCGGGGTGGCCTGGCGCCCCAGCGAGCCGCTGACCGTGGCTCTGGATGTTACGTGGACCCAATGGTCCCAGTTCACCATGCGAGGGTGGGATGGTCGTTCGTACAACCCCATTTCCAATACCTATCTTTACCGAGGTCGTTGCGAGGATGCCTATGCCGTGCGCCTGGGCACCGAGTATGTGGTCCCCTGTGGTGCCTGCCAGATCCCCTTGCGCTGTGGTGTTGGGTACGATCCCGAACCGGGGATTGAAGAGATCGTAAACTACTATACGGCCAATATCGGCACCGGCGTCCAGTGGGATCGCTATGCGCTCGACGCCGCCTACGAGGCGCGCTGGGGAAATGACGTGCATACGGCCGCGCTCTACGGGTACAACCGCGGCACCGAGGATATCCTGCAGCACCGCATCCTGATCTCCCTGATTCTATATTTATGACCCGGGGTGAAGCACTCACCATGACCCCTGATGGGGTCATGGGTGTCCACAAAACCGCACAACAAGGAGCACGACCATGGGTTACCTGAAATTGTACGTACACGGACAACTCTCCTGCACCAGCAACACCGCTGTGATCTACAGTTCTGGCGCAGAAATAAAGCGCAAGACGCTGACCAAGACCACCTCCACCACCGACTACCCGCTCTGGCAGACCTCCTTGGTCAATGGCGACTACTCGGTCACAGCCACGTGCGACATCATCACCTCCTGCACGAAGTCCGCCAACTTCACGATTGCCGGGAATACGGTGACCGTGGACCTGACCATGCCCTGCCTCGGCGGACTGGCGCCAGCCAAGGCGAACGCCCGCAAGGCCGCGGCAGGCAAAGCCAAGAGCGCCTGTTGCTGCAGTTGTTCCTGCGGCTCCAAAAAGGCCGTCAAGCCGGCGGCCAAGCCGTCAGCCAAGAAGGTGGTCAAGCTGGCCGTCAAGAAGACCCCGGCCAAGGCCCCGGTCAAGAAGGCCGCCACGCCCGCCGCGAAGAAGGCCAAGAAGGCGTAGCCGCGCTGGGGGTCAGTGGGCAGGTGACTGGATCCTGGAGCCAGGAGTGCGGTGCCAGGGTTCAGGGTTCAGGCGGGGCGCTGACGCCTGCCGCCACGCCGCCGGTCCGGGGCGGGGCCGCCGGACCCGCCGCCGTCAAAGGATTGCGCGTGAATCTGCCGCAAGGCTTGGGAGGGCGAGGCTCCCGCCGAGCCGGACACGCGTACAGGCAACACCACAACGCTACCACGGAGAGGATTACGATTAAGATTAAGATTATGAAACAAGCCGTCTTGGCGACGACCTGAAGTTACATGCCCGCTCACAATTTCCGTGACGATCCGTTAGTTCCGCTGGTAAATTTTCCTGAACCCTGAACCCTGAACCCTGTACCCATCCCATGTCCCCCCTAGAAAACACGTCCCTGGTGCCCAGCGCGTTGGCGCAGCGCGTGTATGCCGCGCTGCAGCAGGTGCCAGCGGGACGGGTGACGACCTATGGCGCGCTGGCGCGGGCCGTGGGGACCGGCTCGGCGCGGGCCGTGGGGCAGGCGCTGCGCCGCAATCCGTTTGCGCCGACGGTGCCGTGCCATCGCGTGATCGCCGCCGATCTGCGACTGGGCGGCTTTAACGGGGCGCTGACCGGCACCCCGCTGCTACGTAAACGACAACTGCTGGCCGCTGAGGGTGTTCTGTTCGATGCGCAGGGGAAGTTGCTGGAGCCGTGGCGGCTCTTGGCTTGCGCACGTTCGCGAAAAGAACAAGCCAAGGAAAGCGGATAGAATCGGGGTCGAAAAGGAGATCGGGATAACGTTTGGCCACGAGAAACTGGACAGATGCTTACGAAACTCGGCCACCGGGGCTCTGCTGTGCAGGAGGGCTATGGTGCAGTCTCGACAAAGTCTTGCGACGAAGCGTAAACGACAACGCGTGCGACGAAGAAAGCGACGAAGTGTGGCGTGGCATGGATAGGATTTCTGCTGCGTATGAACCGGCGGTAAGCGCGTTCCAGGTTGCCGAAATGGAAAACACGCCGGCCAACCACCGCCATCCCGCCTTCGCGCACCTTCGCGGTGGAAACGCTGCCATTCGCGTTTATTGGCGTTCATTCGCGGTTCCGCCCCGAGCCAGTGGCTGGCGGGGGGGGCCGGCGCCCGTGCCCCCGGAAATCGGTTCCGCCACATTGACGCCGCCGCCGTATAAATCTAATATGTAGCTTCATCTGTCCAAACGAAGGGTTCCGTTCCAGCGAAAGCGTCTGTCATCCATGAACCGAAAAAAGAATCACGACCACCCGCACCACACCGACGAGGCGACACCGGCGAACGCCGAAGCAGCGGCCGAGGTAGCCGCCGATACGCCCCCCCCCGCCCCGGAGACACCCGCGCCGCCCGCCGCCGCCCCGGCGCTGGAAACGGAAGCAGCCGCCTGGAAGGATAAATACCTGCGCCTGATGGCAGACTTCGACAACTTCCGCAAGCGCCAGGCCCGCGAGCGCGAGGAGTACACCCGCCGCGCCACCGAGTCGCTCATGGAGGAACTGCTGCCGGTCATGGATCATCTGCAACTGGCGCTCGCCAGCGCCCCGGACAAGGCCGCCCCTCTGGCCAGCGGCGTGCAGATGGTGGCCGACCAGTTCATGGCTACCCTGGCGCGCTTTGACCTGAAGCCGTTCGCCGCCCTCGGCGAGCCGTTCGACCCCAACCGGCACGAGGCCGTCTCTGAACTGGCCAGCGAGCAGGTTCCAGCCCAGCATGTCCTGCACCAAGTACGCGGCGGCTATCTGCTCGGCAACCGGTTGTTGCGCCCGGCGCGCGTGGTAATCTCCAGCGGCACGGCCGCGCCCGCCGCCGGCCCCGTGTGTGATGAAGCCGCCGAATCCGCAGCCACCTGAAACCATCCCTCCTGAACCCCGAACCCTG
>CAYSHQ010000242.1:0-4005 GCA_964430835.1 uncultured Lentisphaerales bacterium | reverse complement strand
GCCAGCCAGTCGCGCGGGCTCGCCACGAGCCCAGCGCACATAAAGCGCGTCCAGTCTCAGGGCCGCATCCGCCCGCGGCCCGGGCCGGGCCGGGGCTACTGCCGGCCCTCGGCGATCTCTAATTTCCGGTTACTCCGGCTGACTCGGAAAGACAAGGTAACAAGACGAAGAGGAAAGATGAAGTAAGACTCGCGCACTATACTTTGTCTTTTTTCTTTGTCTTTATACCTTGTCTATCGTCTTCCCCGCGCCCGTCCCTCCCAAATCCGCAAGCCACAATTTTCCATTTTCAATTTTCAATCTTCAATCTGTGTTGCGGGTGGACGGTTGTGCTTCTATAGTTCTGCCCATGGCTACCTCTACCCCTCCCCTGACCGACAACCCCCTCTATCAAATCCCCTATCTGCCGGCCTTTGACCGCATGGTGCCGGAGCAGGCCGCCCCCGCGCTGCAGGCCCGCCTGGCAGAGGCCGAGGCGGCGGTAACCCGGCTGGAGCAGAGCGCCGCACCCACCTGGCCCGCCCTGATGGAGCCGCTCTATCGCGCCTGCCAGCCGCTCTACGACGCCTGGGGGATGATCAACCACCTTCTCGGTGTTATGAACAGCGAAGGCTGGCGCCAAGCCCATGATGCGCTGCAGCCGGCGCTGGTCTCCTTCGGGCTGCGCGTGGCGCAGAGTCCGCAGCTCTATCAGGGGTATCTGGCCCTGCGGGAGGCCGATCGCACCACGCCGCAGCTCACGGGGCCGCAGCGCCGCGTGCTCACCAGCACGATCCGCAGTGCCGAGCAGGCCGGGGTCGGCTTATCGGGCGAGGCGCGCCAGCGCTTCAACGCCATCCAGCAAGAGCTGGCTACCCTCGCCACCGCGTTCAGCAACCACTTGCTCGATGCCGTAAAGCACTACTCGCTCTGGCTGCGCGATCCGTCCGAGCTGGCTGGGCTGCCGGAAAGCTGGCGCGCGGCCGCCGCCGCAGCCGCCCGGGAAGCGGGCGAGAGCGCGGCCACCGCTGAGCAGGGCCCCTGGCGCGCGACCCTCGATGCACCGATGCTCGTCCCCTTCCTCAAACATGCCCGCTGCCGGCCGCGGCGCGCCGAGCTCTACCGCGCCCATGTCACCCGCGCCGCCAGCGGCGAGCTCGACAACAGTATTCTGCTCGAGCGCATTCTCACCCTGCGGCGCGAAATGGCCAACCTGCTGGGCTACCCCTCCTACGCCCACCTGAGCCTGACACGCAAAATGGCGCCGGATATCGCGGCTGTGGACCAACTGACCGCCGATCTCGCCGTGGCCGCGCAAGCGCCAGCCTGCCGGGATAATACCGAATTGCTGGCCTTTGCCCGCGCCCATGGGTTTGCCGACGAGGAACTCGCCCCCTGGGACTTTGCCTTCTGGTCCGAGCGTCTGCGCGAAGAACGCTATGCCTACAACGAAGAGGAGTTGCGCGCCTATTTTCCCTTCCCGCGCGTGCTGGAAGGGCTGTTCGCCCTGGCCCAACGCCTGTTCGGCATCCGCGTGCAAGCGGCCGATGGCAGCGCGCCCGTCTGGCACCCGGATGTCCACTTCTTCCAGGTCCACGCCACCAGCGGCGAACCGCTGGCCGCCTTCTACCTGGACCCCTATAGCCGGCCGGCCACCAAGCGTAGCGGCGCCTGGATGGATAGCTTCCGCACGCGCGACCGTCTGCCGGATGGCACGCTGCAGCTTCCGCTGGCGCTGCTGGTCTGCAACCAATCGCTCCCCACGCCGACCCAACCCTCGCTCATGCGCTGGGACGAAGTCACCACGCTCTTCCACGAATTCGGCCACGCCCTGCAGCACATGCTCACCACCGTCGAGGACCCGGAGGCCTCCGGCATCAACAACGTCGAGTGGGATGCCGTGGAGCTAGCCAGTCAATTCATGGAGAACTGGTGCTACGATCGCAGCACGCTGCAAGGGCTAAGCCAGCACGTCGAAACCCGCGCCCCCCTGCCGACCGACCTGTTTGAAAGAATTCTGGCGGCCAAGAACTACCGGGCGGCGCCGGACCTGCTGCGCCAGCTCTTTCTGGGCGCGCTGGATATGGAGTTGCATGCGCGTTATCCGGGATCAACCGGCACCGATGCCAACGCGGTCAAACACGCCCTGGCCACACGCCTGCTGCCGGCGCCGCTCCTGCCGGAAGATCGGTTTTTGTGCAGTTTTAGCCATATTTTCGCGGGTGGCTACGCGGCCGGCTACTATAGCTACAAGTGGGCGGAAGTCCTGGCGGCGGATGCCTTTGCCGCCTTTGAAGAAGTAGGCTTGCAGAACGAGGCGGCCATTACGGCTACCGGCGCGCGCTACCGCGCCACGATTCTCGCGCTGGGTGGCGGCACACATCCCATGGCTATCTTTCAGACCTTCCGCGGCCGCCCGCCACAGGTCACGGCGTTACTTCGACACGCCGGGCTGCAGCAACCGTAAGGCTCGATCCCTGGCCACCGCGCGCCAGAGGTCGTCGGTGGGCGCGAGCTCCGGGAAAGCTTGTATCGCTGGGTTGATGGTTTCTGCCATGCTGGTGGGCAGATTCATCGCATGACTCTCTGTGGTTAGCGCCGTCGGCGCCTTCCACGTTGCTCAGTTTTCTCACCTGATCCACGCGGCGGCGTAGCGGTCAGCCCCGCTTTGGTGCGGGCGCTGGAACGGGAACGAGCATGGCAAAAGCGGTGATTATCGTCAACCTACCCCAGTCTCATACTTTTAAAAGTATGAGACTGTTTTTTGGCCGCTACCGGGACTACTTCCGTTCTAGGCGGGAGGGGGCACGCGCTGGCGCGCACCTGCCTGTCATGCCGTATGCCTGTAAGACTGGCCGTTTCGCCAGCTTCGTAGCCTACGCCGCTACGCGAAGTTGCCGAATCTCGTTGGTAGAGCCTGTCCCAAAGCCTCACTTTTGCTATTTTGCCAATGAAACAACAAATAATTGCGCTTGGGACGCACGAAAACTGAACAAATTGGGCTGGATCGAAAATGGCACAGTATCCAAGGAATTATCGGCTCGGCTCAACAAGACCGTCTTCTCGCTTCCCATTCATGATGGGGACCTGTGGATGCTTCTCCTATATAAAACGGAGAGGAGATTGGGCGGTTTCCCATGGGCGAAGGTTCGCCCCGGTTTGTGAAGAAGAGGGAAGCACGGTTGATGGTCATTGCCAGTCCTGCGCAGGCCCGGGAACGATACAGCGCCCTCGCCGCTCGTGATTTCACAAACGGTGAATAGATTTTGTGGGCATGGGCCAACCGTCATTGCGCTAGAAGAAGACCCACTTCAGCGAACCAACTGATGCAGCCGCAGAAAATCTTTGTGATCCCTGCGAGTTCGCTCAGGGACTTATCTGCCGGCGGCTAGGCCGACACCCGGTTCAACGTCCCTCAATCCCTTGCAGGCGCACAAATTCCGACCTAAAAAATGCTACATCTTTATCAATCTGCTGGATAGGCGTGCCGTCGGCCGACCCGCTCACCACGACTCCGGCCAGCAAGCTGGCGCGCTTCTTCCGGAAGAGTATGCTCCGGTGTGCCGACCTGGCGCCGGGGCAACGCAATCAGGGCGGTAGCCCGAAGCCGAACCCAGTAGAAAAAAAAAGCCCGATTGGCTGTTAAGCCAATCGGGCTGGAAAGAAAATTCCCGGCAGCGTGCTACTCTCCCACGAGCAAACCCCGCAGTACCCTCGCCGCTGAGGCCCTTCACTACCGTGTTCGGAATGGGAACGGGTGTTACCTCCTCGCTATGACCACCGGGAAAAGTGATCTCCGGCCGAAGCCGGAATAGGAAACATAGTCTGGGAATTGGACGTATACCGATTCGATGTAGATGAAAAAACGGTTAAGCCTCACGGCTGATTAGTACTGGTCGGCTAAACAACTTACGTTGCGTACACCTCCAGCCTATCAAGGTCGTAGTCTTCAACCTGCCTTCAGCTCCTTGCGGAGGGGAGATCTTGTCTTGGAGGAGGCTTGGCGCTTAGATGCTTTCAGCGCTT
>CAYSHQ010000241.1:0-4022 GCA_964430835.1 uncultured Lentisphaerales bacterium | reverse complement strand
TTCGAGTTAACCGCCTACCCGCCAGCCGCTTGCCCGCGAGCATAAGACGGCCATGACCACCCCGTGACGCCCCCGAATTTTGACACGACAGGACGCGTCCCCTTTGCTAACCTATGCGCCCGTGACTCTCTTCTTTTAGCGCTTAGCGGGTTGGCAGGGATCGTATGAAGTCCTATCGAAAAGAACTTTGGTTTGAGATTCCGCGACGCCGGGCCTTGGTGAACATGACGCCGGAGGTGGTTGGTTGTCTGCGGGCGAGCGGCATCCAAGAGGGGCTCTGCCTGATCAATGCCATGCATATCACTGCCAGTGTCTTCATCAATGATGACGAGGCCGGCTTGCATGCGGATTTCGAGAAGTGGCTGGAAAAACTGGCGCCGGAGCAGCCGCATGCGCAGTATGCCCATAACGGTACGGAAGACAATGCCGATGCACACCTGAAACGCCAGATCATGGGGCGTGAGGTGGTGGTAGCGGTCACGGAAGGCAAACTGGATCTGGGTCCGTGGGAACAGGTTTTCTATGGCGAGTTTGACGGGCTACGGCGCAAACGTGTGTTGGTGAAGATCATAGGCGAGTGACAGGCGCAGGGGGCCGCCCGACCATCGTTCGGATGATGCGCCTGCGAGTGCGGAGCCTCGCGTTCCCGGTGCAGAGCGTGCCGCTCCCGGGGGCGAAGATTAGCAAGCGGGCTTGTGAGTGCGTCGGCGGTGCATTATAGTTGCGGCTTTTTGCAGAACCGTTGGAGAGGATGATGCCCACCATGCACGAGCCGAATTATCGGTTTTCCACTGCCGCGCGCTGGATCTGGACGGACTGTCGCGCCCACGACGCCTGGCACATGTTCCGCCGTGCCGTGACACTCCCTGCGGTTTGCCGCAGACCGCGCCTGCGGATTACAGCCTCGTTCCACTATCTCCTCTATGTCAACGGTACGCTCGTGACGCGCGGGCCGGCCCGCTCCTATGACTTCTGCAAGGCCTACGACACCGTGGATCTGCTGCCGTATCTGCATCCCGGGGCACCGAACGTGCTGGCCATCCTGGCGCCGGCGGCCGGGGCTGAGTCGCCGCATACGATTGTCAAAACGCAGGGCATTCTGGCGGAGCTGGAGTGGGTCGATGACGCCGGCCAGCGTTTGACCGTCGCCACGGACGCGCAGTGGAAAGTCCATCGCCACGAAGCCTTCCAAAGCGGCGTCGCCGGACGCTCGCTGACCGAGATGTTGCTGCTCGGACACGAGGAATGGTTTGATGCCCGCCGCGAACTGCCTGTCTGGACCACGGTAGGTTTTGACGCGGCTGGTTGGACGGCGGCGGTCGAGCTCGGACCGGTGGGCATGGCGCCGTGGCAGACGCTGGAACCGAGCGGCATTGGTTTGCTCACGGACGATCCCATGCTGCCGGTGGCGTTTGCCGCCATCGAGCTAGCGCGACGCCCGCGTGGCTATCGCTGCCGCTTGGGTTCGCCGCCCCGGCATCACACGGCGATTAAGGTTTTTGTCACGGAAGTTACGGCCACGTCGGCGACCAGTGTGCGTCTTCATGCGAATGATGCCGTCTATCTGAATGGCCAGCGGGTTGTACCGGATGCGCAAACGGGGCGCTTTACGATGCCGGCCGGCACCAGCCTGTTGGTCATCAAGCAGGCCGGCTATTTTGCCATGGAGATGGAACTGCTGCTGGAGACCGACGCCGCGTTGTCCCTCTCTGCGCAGCGGATCGTGGCCGGGCCACCGGCCGCCTGGGCGCTGTACGTCTTTCCGGCCGCCGCGGTCAACTACCCCTGGCATGAAACATCGGAGACGATTGCGCAGCCGGAGGGGTTGGCGGGGGTGCTGGCCGCTGCAGATGTGTCGCAGATTCCGGCGCTACTGCGCGAGGGCTTCACTGCGGCGCCGGTCGAGCCATGTAGCATCTATCAGGAGGTGCGGACACAAACTTGTTACGGGGTGCCCGGCGGACTGCTGGATCCGGCTATTCAGCGCGCACAGCCGCGGGAGCTGGCCGAGGGCGTGCAATCCGCGCCGCTGCGCAACCCGCAGCATCTGCTGCATGCCCATGGCGATGCCGCCACGGTACTCCCCACGCCGGGCTACGATGCGCACTTCATCGTGGATTTCGGCTGTGAGACAATTGGTTACCTCGAGTTGACCGTGGACGCGCCCGCCGGCACGACGATTGATACGCAGGGGTTCGAGATGATCACGCCGGGCGGCATTGCCTGGATGGGGGGCTGCCACAACGGCTTCCGGTATATCTGTCGGGAGGGGCTGCAGACCTTCACGTCGCACATCCGTCGCGGTTTCCGCTATGTCTCGGTTACGGTGCGCGGCTTTGACCGCCCGGTCTCGTGGTATAGCTTGCGCTGTCGGCGGGCGGTCTATGCGGCGGCCGAGATCGGTAGCTTTGAATGCAGCGACTGGCAGCTCAATCAGGCCTACCGCATGAGCATGAATACGGCGTCGGTCTGTATGCTCGACACCTATGTGGACTGTCCGGGCCATGAGCAGGCCTTTTGGGTAGGCGATGCGCGCATCACGGCGCAGATCAATCAACTCGCCTTTGGCGGCTACGATCTGGACCAGCGGTGTATTCGCATCGTGGGGCGGTCGCTCGCACCGGCCTGGGTGCAGGAGTACTATCCCAACGACGCCCGCTACACGAGTGGCCGGTATTTGCCGATCGCTTCGTTCCCGAACTATCCGGAGGGCGGTCTGCCCATGTGGGCGCTGCTTTGGGGGTTGCAGTGCGGCGATCACTGGCTGCATGGCGGCGATCGGCAGGACATGCAGGAGAACTACGGTTATCTGTGCGAGATGTTCCGGCGCTGCCGGTTGTTGACGAACGCGCGGGGCCTGCTGGATGTGCCCGGGGCGTGGAATCTGATCGAGTGGGGGAACAATGATCTTTCGCCCTATGGCGAGGTGACGGCCAACAACGTGCTGCTCGTACAGTGCCTGCGCGTCGCGGCGGATATGGCCCGTGCCCTGGCGTTGCCCGACGAGGCCCGGGCGCTCGATGCCGACGTGGCGCAGCGTTTGGCGGCTATCAACCGCTATTGCTGGGACGAGGGACGGCAGGCGTATGTGGACACGGTGCGGGATGAGTGGTCGTATCAGCGCTATCAGGAACTGTGCGCGACCAAGGGGTGGACGGTGGTGCCGTGGGAGCCGTACCACGGTTGCTTACGCATCAGTGAACAAACCAACACGCTGGCAGCACTCTGCGACTGTGTACCGGCGGAGCGGTTGGCGACGGTGCGGCAGATTATCCGCCGCGTGGCGCAAGGGCGCTTTGTGTCCGGTGCGCCGGCCGGGCGGAGCATGGGGCCCCCTTCTGAGAAGGAAGCCCCGGATGGCGTCGTGGCGGTGGGTTCGCCGTTCTTCCTCTTCTTTACGCTGGGAGCGCTCTTCCACATCGGGGATGGCCGACTGGCTTTTGATGTGATGCATCGCGAGTGGAGCAAGATGGCCGCGCTGGGGCTGCGTACGTGTCCGGAGACGTTCGGCTGGCCGCGCAGTGCGGCGCATGCCTGGAGTGCGGCCCCGGCCGTCTATCTACCCACCCGTGTGCTCGGCATTCGCCCGGTGGAGCCGGGGTTCCGCAAGTTTTGCGTGGAGCCTTGTGCGGGCGATTTGCAATGGGCACGCGGCGCCGTGGCCACGCCATACGGGCCAATTCATGCCAGTTGGCAGCGGCAGGCCGATGGTACCATCGCGATCACCTGCCACGCGCCCGCGGCTTGCGAGCGCGTGTAAGGGCGCGCGTTAGGCGATCTCGCCGGGGCGCAGGCCCAGCGGCAGCGGCGCCGGACGCTCGCAGGTGCTTTCGATTTCGACGTGCCGCCCGGATTCCGAGGCGTCCTGGAACGCCAGCATCACGTCGAGCACGTGGTAGGCAAGTTCAGCACAGGCGCGGTGCGGGCGTTTGGTGGTAATAGCCTGGGCCATGTCTGCCACACCAATGCCGCGGCTGTTCTCCGCGTAGCCATGCGTGTGGGGGACGGCCTGCCACTGCTGG
>CAYSHQ010000240.1:3716-4026 GCA_964430835.1 uncultured Lentisphaerales bacterium | reverse complement strand
GTTACCAACTCACGACGCCTATGACTGGTGGAGTGGCCACGCACGTCGCGGCCCTGCAGAAGAAAGACGCGACTGCTCTGGACGAGATTAACAAGATGATCGACGACATAAGCGTCCAGGAAGAGTCGCTCTGGAAGCAGTTCACCGCCATGCAGGATGCCATTGCCGAGATGAAGTCGAGTATTACGTGGTTGGGGAGTAGTTCGTCGAGCAGTTAGGCCGCGTTGACCAAGGCTTCCGGGAAGCGGACGTGCCGCTCCGCCACCATGTGCGCGGTGATCTGGATGCAACTGGCCTTGGGCAGCTTGGG
>CAYSHQ010000240.1:3066-3706 GCA_964430835.1 uncultured Lentisphaerales bacterium | reverse complement strand
CAGCTTGGGGGCATGATACATCATATCGAGCATCAGCTCTTCGAGCGTGGCGCGCAGTCCGCGTGCGCCGGTCTTACGCGCCATGGCGTGCTTGGCCAGCATGCGCAAGGCTTCCTCAGTAAAGACCAGCTCAATCCCTTCCATTTCCATCAGTTTCTGGTACTGCTTGACGACCGCATTCTCCGGCTCGGTCAGGATTTGCAGCATCTCCGCTTCGCTGAGTTCCGCCAGGCTGGCGATCACGGGGAGGCGCCCCACGAGTTCCGGGATCATGCCGAAGCGCACGAGGTCCTCGGGTTCCGCGCGGCAGATCTGTTTTTCGAACAAGGTGCGGTTGCTGTCGGTCTCGGTATGCGCGCCAAAGCCCAGCCCTACGACCTTGGAGCGACGATTGATGATCGCCTCCACCCCGACAAACGCCCCGCCGCAAATAAACAGGATGTTGGTGGTGTCGATCTCGATATGACGCTGCTGGGGGTGTTTGCGCCCGCCGCCCGACGGAACCCGCGCAATCGTGCCTTCCAGAATCTTCAGCAGGGCCTGCTGCACGCCTTCACCGGAGTCTTCCCGGGCGATGGATGGGTTATCGGACTTGCGCGCGATCTTGTCAATCTCGTCAAGGAACACAATGCCGCGCTGC
>CAYSHQ010000240.1:2513-3056 GCA_964430835.1 uncultured Lentisphaerales bacterium | reverse complement strand
CGCGGCTTCGATATCCCCGTCGGCATTCTGGATCATCCCAAACAGCACTGTTTCGACCGCATCGCCAACATACCCCGCCTCGGTCAGCGTGGTCGCATCGGCAATCGTGAAGGGTACCTCCAAGAGTTTCGCTAAACTCTTTGCGAGCAAGGTTTTACCGCTGCCGGATGGTCCCATGAGCAGCACATTGCTCTTCTCAATCTCGACATTGGGATAGGCCGTGGCCTTCGCGTTTTTCCCTTGGATGTGGCCGAGTCGCTTATAGTGATTATAGGCTGCCACGGCCAGCACCCGCTTGGCGTAGCTATGCCCGATGACGTGCCGGTCCAGAAAACTGTCGATCTCATCCGGGGTGGGGATGCGCTGTTTGGGGGCGGACGCGCGTTTGCGGGCGCGGCGGTTCCCTGCTAGCAGAGAGTTGCACATTTGCACGCAGTCGTCGCAAATGTTCACGCTCGGGCCGACAACGATTCGGCCTGAATCGTCGTCCTGCTTACCGCAGAACGAGCATCGCAAGTCCGTTTGCGTTGCCATGTGATGGTG
>CAYSHQ010000240.1:0-2503 GCA_964430835.1 uncultured Lentisphaerales bacterium | reverse complement strand
TGAAAAATGGTGGTCCGCAGAGGTTCTCCCCGCTGCCTTCCTCTTCCTTGGTAACCTCTATATCGCCCAAGTCTCCTATTCCTTTAGTGCAAGGCGCAATTCCGTCCGTTGCAGGGCGTTGTCGCTGATTGGGGGGGGCGTTACACGCCGGTACTGGAAAGAAGTTCCGGTTTTGCGGCTGGTCCGACGGGTGTATCGCCCGGTATTCCCTGAACCCCGAAACCTGAACCCCGAACCCTGATACCTGAGTAGTTACGATTACGATTAGGAATGCTTTGGGATGCGCCTTACCTCGCCTTATCTCGCGGTGCTGCGGAATACGACATTGCGGGGAGGGTTGGCTGGGTGTAGAATCGCACTTTGCTGGCCTGGTTTGTGTACGGGATGAGGCGGAATGGGCTGACTTTGCTGGTCCAGCGGCATGGGCGGCACTAATTTCGCAGGCTCGCCGGAGTCATGGCACGAGAGTTGCGCTACTCTATGCCCGCAGGGAGTTACGTCAGTAAACACTACAGAGTGAGGCTGGTTATGGCAGAGTTCAACCTTAACGTCGGGTTCCGGAACGAAGCGAATGTCAGTCAAGAGTTGCGCTTGGCCCCGCAGCTGCTGCAATGGCTGAATATCCTGCAGGCCTCCTCCACGGACCTGACGGCCATGATCCGGTCGGAGCTGGAGAGCAACCCGGCCTTGGAAGTCGATGGGCCGATGCCGGACAGCATGGCCTCCAGTAGCACGGACGAGCCGGCACCCCCGGAAGAGCCGCGTCAGGATTTTGATGGGGAACGCGACGAGCGCTGGGAGCACCTGGCCGAGTTGGACGGGGAGTGGCGCGAGGACGCCGCCGGTCGGCTGAACGCCGGCAACGAGAGCGACGAGCAGGAGTACCGCGACCATGTCAACGAATCCATAACCCGCCAGACCTCCCTGCAGGAGCATTTGGAAGCACAGCTGCGGCTGGTGGATGACCCGGCCCTGGATAGTGACTTGTGCGGGTTGCTGATTGGCTCGCTGGATGATCGCGGCTATCTGGCCTCGCCGCTGGCAGAATTGGCGACCATCGCCGGCGTGTCGGAAAGTCGGCTGGAGCAGGCGCTGGGGGTGGTGCAGGGGATGGATCCGGCCGGCGTCGGAGCGCGCGATCTGCGCGAATGTCTGTTGCTGCAACTGCGCGGTGCCCAGGCCGGCGAGCTGGTGCAGACCCTGGTGAGCGAGCATCTGCAGGCTGTGGCACGCCGCCAGTACCGCGACCTGGCCGCCCTGTTGGGCGCCCACGAGGAGGACGTGCGCGAAGCAGTCTCTACCATCCAGTCGCTAAACCCCGCCCCGGGGGCACGGTTCGCGCGGCATACCGCCGAGTATGTGCAGCCGGATGCCGTCGTCAGTCGCAATGGCAACGGCTACGTGGTGGATCTCACCGACCAGCGGATCCCGCGCCTGCGCCTGAGCGTCAGCGTACGCCGCCTGCTGGAACAGGAGAACCTGAGCCGCGAAGAGCTCGCCTACATCCGCAGCAAGATCCGCGCCGCTACCTTCCTGATTCAGGGGATCAGCCAGCGCCAGGATACCCTCAAGAAGACCGTGGAACAGATTGTGCACTTCCAGGGGGACTTCTTCAGCCAGCCCGCCGGGCAGTTGAATGCCCTGACCATGGCCAACGTGGCCCACCTCGTCGGCGTGCATGAGACCACCATCAGCCGCGCTATCGCCAACAAGTACCTGAAGACGCCGCGCGGCCTCTTCCCCATGCGCCACTTCTTCCAGGCCGGGTTCCGCTGCGCAGACGGCAGCCGCATGACGCCCCAGAAGGTCAAGGACCTGCTGATCTCCATCATCAAGGCGGAAGATCCTTGCACACCGATCATGGATCGGGATATCGTTCTGGCTATGGGTAAGCACGGGCTGCGCGTCGCGCGGCGGACCGTGGCCAAGTACCGCGAGGAGCTCGGGATCCCGGCCTCCAAGGACCGCCAGCGCAAACGCGCCCGGGCAGTCGCAGCACCGGACCAGCCTCGCAGCGGGAACGGCTCGTCCGCTGAATGTGCCGCCTAGCCTGCCAGACCAAGAGGGGTGCGATGATCGAAACGCCGGGTAATATCTTGAAACAGTTGGAAAAGGTGCGGGACCTCCCCACCTTGCCCCTGATTATGGACCGGCTCAACCGGGCGATCCACGATCCGGAGTCGGATGTGGCCAGCGTGGCGGCTGTCATTGAGGATGACCCGGCCATGATGACGCGCATCCTGAAGGTGGTCAACTCCGCCTTCTATGGCATTGCCGAGCCGGTGGGCTCCATTCACCAGGCCGTTACCCGCATGGGGTTTAACGCCGTGGGGAACATCGCTATGTCCACCTCGGTCATGCAGACCATGCAGGATGCCGGGCGCAGCGGATTGGATAAGGAGCAGTTCTGGCGGCACTGCATCTCTACCGGGATCGCGGCCACCGTGATCTACGACCGGACCCGGCCGAACTTGCGGCGCGCCTACGAGCCGGAACTGCTCCG
>CAYSHQ010000239.1:0-4027 GCA_964430835.1 uncultured Lentisphaerales bacterium | reverse complement strand
GAAAAGCGGTGTGGTTAGCTACGGATGTCGCGGAATTTCGCGGATATAGCGCATGGCTAGGCGAGCCAGCCCAAACAAAAAATCCGCGCCATCCGCGTCATCCGTAGCACAATCTCATGCGCTCGACTCACTGCCAAAATCTTGGACCACCTGCCCCCCCTTCGCGCCCTACCCCAGCCAATTCCAGGTTCCAGTGTTCAGTGTTCAGTCGGGCCTCTAGCGCGGGACTGCCAGATGAATCGGCGCATGCGAAACGTTCCGTCATCTTTGTCGCGAGCTTTGTCGATGGAACATCTTGCACGGCAATTGCTTTCGACAAGGATCTCGACAAAGGTGTCTCAGATCAGGTGGCTATGACCAAGGGACCATTCGACTTCGCGCAGGGACTTGTCTGTCCGACGCTACGCACCCCCCGCCGCCACGGCCCCAGCATACGTAAAGCTTGTACCGGCCCGGGGGCGGGCCGGGGCTACTGACAGCAGCCAACGACCAACTACTACCCCCCCGAACACTGAACACTGGCACCTGAGCAGTTTATTAATCCTGTCAAATAACACACACCCTCTTCGCGCCCTGTCCCCGCACTTATCGCAGTCTTGCTTGCTTTTTTGCCCTAAACAGGCCATTCTATCCGACCTACCAAGGAGCGCGCGGAGAACCTTACTGCCAACTAGCAGCCAAACGCAGGAAGTCTGCGTATTGATACGACGATTAGCCTGCTACGCAGGCACCAAGGAGCAACCACGTGAAAGTTGTCATTCTGGCAGGCGGTCTGGGCACCCGGCTATCCGAGGAGACGTCCGCCCGGCCCAAACCCATGGTCGAGGTCGGCGGGCTGCCGATCTTGTGGCACATCATGAAAGGGTTCTCCGCCTGCGGCTTCCGTGAGTTCGTGATCGCCCTGGGCTACAAGGGGGAGATGATCAAGGACTTCTTCGTGCAATACCGCCACCGCTCGCACAGCCTGACCGTGGACATGGACAAAGGCAATGTCCGAATCCACCATGGCGCGGAGAAACATGACTGGATCGTGCATCTGCTCGACACCGGAGAGCATACCATGACCGGTGGTCGCATCCGGCGGGCCGCCCAGTTTATTGGGCGCGAGCCGTTCCTCTGTACCTATGGCGACGGCGTCGCTAACCTGGACATCAATCGACTGCTGGCCTTCCACCGTGAGCATGGCAAGCAGGCCACCGTCACGGCCGTGCGGCCACCCGCCCGTTTTGGCGAGATCATCATGGACGGCCCGCTCGTCACCGAATTCCGGGAGAAACCGCAGTTTGGCGAAGGGTGGATCAATGGCGGCTATTTCGTACTTGAACCCCAGGCTGTTGATCGCATCACCGACGACACCACGGTCTGGGAACAGGCCCCCATGGAAGGCCTGGCCCACGACCGACAGATCGCCGCCTACCAACACAGCGGGTTCTGGCAATGCATGGATACGCTGCGCGATGTGCGCATGCTGGACAAGATGTGGCAGGAGGGGCAGGCACCATGGAAAACCTGGTAATGTGCCGCGACAGCTTCCGTGGCCGCACGGTCTGGGTCTCCGGTCACACGGGCTTCAAAGGCTCCTGGCTATGCGAGTGGCTGCTGGCCTTGGGCGCCAAGGTCCACGGCTACGCGCTCCCGCCACCTACCACGCCGGCCCTGTTTGACCAATTGGCGCTGGCCGAGCGCATGGCGCACGAAATCGGCGACGTGCGGGACGGTGCCGCAGTCCAGCGTTCCTTGCAGCGCGTGCAGCCCGACTTTGTCTTTCATCTGGCCGCGCAGCCGCTGGTGCGCCAGTCGTATGACCAACCGGTGGAAACCTACGCCGTGAATGTCATGGGCACGGTCCATGTGCTGGAAGCCCTGCGCACACTGACCAAACCATGCGCCGCCATCCTGATCACCACCGATAAGTGCTACGAAAACCGGGAATGGACCTACGGCTACCGTGAAAACGACCCCTTGGGCGGCTATGACCCGTACAGTTCCAGCAAAGCCGCTGCCGAGATTGCCATTGCCGCCTACCGCCGTTCGTTCTTTCGCGATCATCCGGTGCGCATCGCCAGCGCCCGTGCCGGCAATGTGATTGGCGGCGGTGACTGGGCCTTGGACCGCATCGTGCCGGACAGCATCCGCGCCTTGCAGGCCGGCGAGCCCATTCCGGTACGCAACCGCGTCGCCACGCGCCCCTGGCAGCACGTCCTCGACCCCCTCAGCGGCTATCTCAGCCTGGCAGCATGTCTGTCGCCACCCAAAACCGTCCCACCGTCCTCCGTCCACCGACCTCCGTCCTCCGACCTAGCCTCGGCTTTCAACTTCGGCCCGACACACGAAGCCAACCGTACCGTGGCCGAGTTGGTGCAGGAGATCCTGAAGCACTGGCCGGGCGGGCAATGGGTTGACCGTAGTGACCCTCACGCCGTGCACGAGGCCGCCCTGCTGCAACTCTCGATTGATAAAGCCTATGCACTCCTGGGCTGGTCCCCCACTTGGTCTTTCCCTGAAGCCATTGCCCAAACCGTGGCTTGGTATCGTCACCCAGGCGACAAGCGTGCCATCACCCAGGCGCAAATCGCCGCCTTTACCGCCGCCTCCCGTAACCCCCAACCTCCACCCCCTGACCTCTGATCTCTGATCTCTTCTCCAGGAGTTCCCATGTCTGATCGTACGCTCATCCGCCAGCAGATCCTCGAACTTGTCCGGCAATTCCACGCGGCCGCGCCGGTTAAACCGTTCCGCCCCAGCGAAGACACCGTGCGCTACGCCGGCCGCCATTTCGATGCCGAGGAACTCGTGCACCTAGTGGACTCCTCGCTCGACTTCTGGCTTACGGCCGGACGCTTCTCCGAGCAGTTCGAAGCCGAGCTCGCCGCCTATCTAGGCACGGAAAATGTCTTGCTCGTAAACTCCGGTTCGTCGGCCAACTTGGTCGCATTTGCCACCCTTACGTCACCCAAGCTGAAGGAGCGCCGTGTCCGTCCGGGCGACGAAGTGATCACCGTGGCCGCCGGCTTCCCCACCACGGTGAACCCCATCATCCAGCACGGCGCCGTGCCCGTCTTTGTCGATGTGGAACTCGGCACCTACGTACCCTCCCTGGCGCAGATCGAAGCCGCGCTTTCGCCGCGCACTAAAGCCGTCATGATTGCCCACACCATGGGCGTGCCGTACGCCATCCAAGAAGTACGCGACTTCTGTACCCGGCATAAGCTCTGGCTGATTGAAGACAACTGTGATGCCTTGGGCACCCAATATAACGGGCAGTTTACGGCCACCTTCGGCGACCTCGCCACCTGCAGCTTCTACCCCGCCCACCATATCACCATGGGGGAAGGCGGCGCGGTCATCACCGCCAACGAAGAGCTGGCACGCATCGCCCGCAGTTTCCGCGACTGGGGACGCGATTGCTACTGCACCGGCGGCGAGAATAATACCTGCGGCAAACGCTTCTCCCAGCAGTTCGGCACGCTTCCCTACGGCTACGACCACAAGTACGTTTATAGCCACATTGGCTACAATCTCAAGGTCACCGACATGCAGGCCGCCATCGGCGTGGCGCAACTGCAGAAGCTGGAGTCCTTTGTCGCGGCCCGCAAGCGTAATCACGCCGCGCTGACCGCAGGGCTACGCCAACATGCCCAACACTTGATCCTGCACACGGCGCCCCCGGGCGCGGATCCATCCTGGTTCGGCTACGTCATCACCGTGCGCCCCGAGGCCCCTTTTACGCGCAACGAACTAACCGCCGCCCTGGAAGCCGCCAAGATCGAAACACGCAACCTGTTCTGCGGCAACTTACTACGGCATCCGGCCTATGCCGAAATCACCCATCGCGTCGCCGGTACGCTGACGAACACAGACCTGATCACCTCCAACACGTTCTTCATCGGCGTCTACCCTGGAATGACGGAGGAGATGATTAGGTATATGCTGATGACGATCGACACGTTTATCGAAGGAAGGAGATAGAGATCAGAGGTCAGAGATCAGAGGTCAGAGGTCAGAGGTCAGAGGTCAGAGGTCAGAG
>CAYSHQ010000238.1:0-4027 GCA_964430835.1 uncultured Lentisphaerales bacterium | reverse complement strand
GGATCAGACGTTGGCGGATTTCTGGAAACAACAGGTGACCGCGCACGCGGAGGAACGTGATGACCATGTGCATCGCGCGACCGCAGGGGATGCGCCGGGCGAGGGGAAGGATGCGGCCAAGATCCAGGCGTTCTCGGAACGCGTGGTGCGCGGCGTCATCCGCAACCGCGAGGCCATTGATGCGCGCCTGACTGAATATGTCAAAAACTGGCCGTTGCACCGCATGGGTGGCGTGGAGCGTAACGTCCTGCGCATGGCATTCTACGAACTATTTTTTGAAGATGATACGCCGCCGATCGTCTGTATCAACGAGGCCGTGGATTTGGCCAAGTATTTCAGCCATGCCGAGGCGGGACGGTTTGTGAATGGCATTCTGGACCGGGCAGCCCGGGAAGTGAAACGACCATCCCGGCAGCGGCAGCAAAAATAGGCGGGCGAGCCCCCGCGGACAGGCTTGATGGCGACGCAGCAGCACAACACGGATGAACAGTGGATGTTGCGCGCCGTAGCGCTGGCGCGCCGCGGCGAGGGGCGTACGCGTCCCAATCCGCCGGTGGGCGCGGTGGTCGTGCGGCAGGGACGGTTGCTGGGAACCGGGTGGCATCACCAGGCCGGTCTGCCGCATGCCGAGGTGGAGGCGATCCGTGCCTGCCACGAAGCGCCGCAGGGCGCCACAATCTACGTCACGCTTGAGCCCTGCTGCACACACGGACGTACACCACCCTGCACGGAACTGCTGATCCGCAGCGGGATCGCCCGGGTGGTAGTCGGGTGCGTAGACCCTAATCCGAGCCATGCCAGTCGTGGGTTGCGAATCTTGCGCAAGGCCGGTCTCACGGTCAGCACCGGTGTCTGCGAGGACGACTGTCGGCAGTTGATTGAGCCGTTCGCCATGCGGTGGCAGAGCGGTCGACCGTTCGTTACGCTCAAACTGGCGATGACCCTGGATGGTCGGATTGCCGACCGTTCCGGTCGGTCGCAATGGATTACCGGGCCGGAGGCGCGGCAGGCCGTGCAGGCGTTGCGCCGGCGGGCGGATGCCATCCTGGTGGGCGCGGGCACCGTGCGGGCCGATGACCCTTCGCTGCGCTGCCGCCTGCCCGGCGCGCCGGATGTGTGGCGGGTGGTGGTGGATGGCGCGGGCCGGACACCTGCCACGGCGCAGCTCTTGACCGATCGCTGGGCCGATACCACGGTCATGATCACCACCAAACAGGCGACGGCAGCCACGCGGCAGCGCTGGGCCAGGCAGGGGGCACAGGTCTGGGTCTTGCCGGCCGGCGCGCGGGGGATGATCGCGCCACGGCGCATCCTGCAGCGCCTCGCGCAGGAAGGTGCCTTGCACGTGGTCTGCGAAGGCGGCGGACAGTTGGCCGGCGCGTTGATCAAGGCTGGCCTGGTGGACGAGTATCAGCTCTTTTATGCGCCCGCCATTCTAGGGGATCTCCGGGGGATCTGCGGTGTGTGCGGCGCCGACTTCCGATTGGCCACGATGCCGCGGCTGCGGATCCTGGAGGTTTCCCGGGTGGGGGCCGACCTGCTGGTGCGGGCACGGCCAGCTCCGGCGCCAGTGGTAACGGAGGAAACGGCATGTTTACCGGGTTGATTCAACAAGTGGGTGCTTGGCAATCCCCGACGCGCGTAGCCGGGGGGTGGTCCGTGGTCGTGGCCCATGCACCGTGGCCCGAAGGCGGTCTGGTTTTAGGGGAGAGCGTGGCCGTGCAGGGGGCCTGCCTGACCGTGGCGCGCATCGGCACCGGCACCTTTCAGGCCGATCTGCTGGATGAGACGCTCGCGCGCACGGCCCTGTCGTCGCTGGCGCCGGGCGCTGCGGTTAATCTGGAGCGCGCCCTGCGCCCAGTGGACCGGTTGGGCGGGCACATGGTGGCCGGGCATGTGGATGAGACCGGTCGTCTGGAGGTGCTTGAGGCGCGTGGTCGCGATTGGCGCCTGCGTGTGCGGGTATCCATGGAAGCCGCCCGACAAACGGTCCGCAAGGGTTCGATCACGCTGGATGGTATCAGCCTCACGGTGGCAGACCTCGGCGATGACTGGGTGGAGGTGCACGTGATTCCACACACGTGGCAGGTGACCTCCCTGTCCGAGCGTAAGGCGGGCGATCGGATCAATGTGGAGACGGATATCCTGGGCAAATATGTGGCCCGCATGCTGGGCACCACCCAACCCGGTGGCTTAACCATGTCGAAGTTAGAACAAGCCGGCTTCTTCGGCGCGTGATCGTGCCTGGTGCTATGACGTATGTCGTCACCTGCCACATCCCTGTTGGATTGCTTTGATGAGGTGCTGCGCGCCGCCTTGCTGGCGGCGCCGGCCGCGCGTTTGGCAGCCCCGCACCTGCCGGGCGCGGCGGCGGCCCTGACGGCTCTGTCGCTGGGAAGACAGCATCCGCAAGGGGCCGTGCTGGTGGTCGCGCCGGGACCGCAGGAGCTGGAGGCGCTGCATGCGGACCTCCTGGCGCTGGGGCGCGAAACCGGCCGCGAGCCGCTCTTCTTCCCAGCCATCGAAGGGGGGGATCCGACGGCAGATCCCGAGCTAGCCGGCATCCGTTTTGCCACGCTGCAGGCACTGCGTCAGCACGCCGCCCATCCGGCCGGCGCCACGCTGCTGGCCACCTGTGTGCTGGCGCTCCAGCAGTCTGTACCGGACCCGCTGGCAGTAGAGCGTGCGGCCGTCTCCCTGCACGTGGGCGCGGAGTTCGCGTTTGATGAACTGGTAGAGCGGCTGGTGACAGGTGGGTTTGAGCGTGTGGCCGAAGTCACCGCTAAAGGCGAATTGGCCGTCCGGGGCGGATTGCTGGCTGTCTGGCCGCTGACCACGCCGTTGCCGCTGCGCGCGGAGTTCTTTGGCAATACGCTGGAATCGCTGCGCGTGTTTGATCCGGGCACGCAGTGCTCGGTGGAAAAGCGCGCGGAGGCCTGGGTGCCGCCCTGCCGCGTGGCGGCCTTGCCGGAGGTGCTGCTGGCGGACCTGCTCCCTGAAGGGTCGGTCGTGATCTGGCTGGCACATGATCAGGTGCGGCAGTTTGCGGAAGAGCGGGTAGCGGGCGACGACAAGCTGCTGAATTGGGATCAGTTACAGCAACACGTCGCCGCCCGCCGGCCGGTCCTGGAACTTTTCTGTGGCGATCCGCCGCCACCGGCCACGCCCTCGCTGCCGCTGGCGCTCGCACCCATGGCGGGGTTGGCGGATGTGGACGACTGGCACCATCCGGAAGTCAGCGCTATGGTGCGGCAACGCCTCCTGGCGGAATTAACGCGTCGCGGCGCGGCTGGCGAGACCGTGGCACTCTGCATGGATACGGCGGGTGCCTGTGAACAACTCGTGCGCGAGTTGGGGGCGGCGGCACCGGTGCGCGTGCAGCATGCGCGCCTGTCGGGTGGGTTTGTGCTGCCGGCCGCGCGGTTGACCGTGGCTACGCAGTCCGACCTCTATGCGGTGCGCAAGCAATCGGGGCGGCGCTATCTCCCTGCAACCACGGCGGCAGCGCCGGCGCGCGGACCGCGCGTGGAGTCCCTGGGCGAGCTGACGCCGGGCGATCTGGTGGTGCACCTCGATCACGGCTTGGGGCGCTATGCCGGCGTCACCGAGATTGAGATGGATGGCCGGCGCAGCGAGGTCATGACGCTCGAGTATGCCGAGGGGGCGCGGTTGCATGTGCCGGTGGCGCATGCCTCGCTCTTGAGCCGCTATGTCAGTGTGGCCGGTCAACCACCGCCGTTGCACCGCTTGGGCGGGCGGCGCTGGCTGCGCGAAAAGGCTGAAGCCGAGCGCGCCATCCAGGATCTGGCGGCCTCCCTGCTGGAGACGCAGGCGCGGCGCCAGTTGCGCCCGGGGTTTGCGTACCAGACTGATCCGTCCTGGATGCAGGCCTTCGAGGCGGCTTTCCCGTATCGCGAAACCGTGGACCAGGAAAAGGTGATTGCCGAGATCAAGGCGGACTTGGCGTCGAACCGCCCCATGGATCGCCTGATCTGCGGCGATGCGGGGTATGGCAAGACCGAGATCG
>CAYSHQ010000237.1:0-4039 GCA_964430835.1 uncultured Lentisphaerales bacterium | reverse complement strand
CATTAGCCCCACCATGGTCTTTGCCTGAATCTCCCTCTTTCGCATTCTGGCCGCTGGGTGGACACCGTGTGAATGCACTGCGGGATTCAGCCGTGACTGCCAGGATTACTTTGTCGACAACGAGCACCCGAAAAAGCGGTGGTTGAAACCGTTGCATTCGGATTGGCGGGATCGGTTGCGTACCCGGACCCTACATCCGGACGACGTGCCTGCACGTATCGACAGTCCCGAGCACGTTCTGCCGCTTCCCGCAACCGAGTTCCACATCGACAAAGACGGATACGGCGCCGTGCTGGATAATGGGGTTTACCGTGTTTCAAGATCTCCTGCACCAGTTCGGCCACGGTTCGGTTGGCTTCGTGTGTCGGTCCGAAGTTGAAGGCAGAGGCTAGGTCAGAGGTCAGAGGGCGGAGATCAGAGGTCAGGTGGGCGGCGAGGCTGAGATAGCCACTGAGGGGGTCGAGGACGTGTTGCCAGGGGCGTGTGGCGATCCGGTTGCGTACTGGAATGGGGGTGCCAGCCTGTAAGGCGCGGATGCTGTCCGGTACGATACGGTCCAAGGCCCAGTCGCCGCCTCCGATCACATTTCCGGCACGTACGCTGGCGATGCTTACCGGATGATCGCGGAAAAAGGAACGGCGATACGCGGCCATGGCAATCTCGGCGGCCGATTTGCTGGAACTGTACGGATCGTAACCGCCCAAGGGATCATTTTCGCGGTAGCCGTAGGTCCACTCTCGGTTTTCGTAGCACTTATCGGTGGTGATCAGGATGGCGGCGCATGGTTTTTGCAGCGTGCGCAGCGCTTCCAGCACATGCACGGTGCCCATGACGTTCACGGCGTAGGTTTCTACGGGTTGGGCATACGAATGACGCACCAGTGGTTGCGCGGCCAGATGAAAGACAAAGTCGGGTTGCACGCGGTGCAGGGAACGCTGGACCGTTGCGCTATCCCGCACGTCGCCGATTTCATGCTCGATCCGCTCGGTCAGCGCGAGTTGGTTGAACAGGGCCGGTGTGGTGGGTGGCGGGAGCGCGTAACCGTGGACCTTGGCGCCCAGCGCGAGCAGCCATTCGCATAGCCAGGCTCCTTTGAAGCCGGTATGGCCGGAGACCCATACCGTGCGCCCGCGAAAGCGGTCGCGGAACAGTACCAGGTTTTCCATGGCGCCCGCCCTTCCTGCCACATCTTATCCCGTGTCCGTACATCGCGCAGCGTATCCATGCATTGCCAGAACCCGCCGTGCTGGTAGGCGGCGATTTGTGCATGAATTCTCGGAATAAGGGTGAGTCCTTATGAGCCGACTATGGATGAGATGCGTGGCGGGCATGCGCGGGTCAAGGGGGGGGCGCGCGGGTATGCAGCAGTTCGCGATACACTGCCAAGGTGCGTTCCACCATGTTGCTCAGGGCAAAGCGCGCCAGGGCATCGGCCCGCAGGCCGCTATAGCTCTGGCGGCTGGAAGCCACCAGGCAGCGGGTCAGATCGGCCGCGTCGCCCGGGGTGAAGAGCTGCCCGTTGACGCCTTCGCGCACGATCTCGAGCGCGCCGCCATGACGGCTGGCAATCACCGGGGTCTCCATGGCCAGCGCTTCGGCAATGGCACGGCCAAAACTCTCCGGCTTGCGCGAGCTGGAAACCACCACGTCGCTGAGGTGATAAATCTCGGCGATCTGCCGCTGGCTGCCAACAAAACGGATGGCGTCGCCCACGTTCAACTCCGCCACGAGCGCCTGCAGTCGGTCGGCGTACCCCTGACGATCGGCACGAATGCCGCCCACGATCAGGCCCAGGATGTTGGGAATCTGTTGGCGCGCGGCCGCCACGGCCCGGATAAAGGTTTCGTAGTCTTTGAGCGGGGTGACGCGTCCGACACTGGAGACCACGTAGCGGTTGGCCAACGCTTGCTCACGCTGAAATTGCTCGATAAAGGGGTGGTTCAAGCGCGTCGGATCGAACTCCGTGGGGTCAATCCCGCGGTGAATCACGGTGAGCCGGTCGTTCGGCGTGTGATAGTGTTTCTGAATATAGGCTTGGATCGCATGGCTGACGCAGATCACCCGGTCGGCCTGCGTCATGATGCGGCTATAGGCGCTGACGCTGTTGAAGCCGTGCACGGTGCTGACCACGGGCAGACGCAGGTGGCGATTGGCGAGGCGCAGCAGCCAGGCTGGCAGGCGGCTGCGCACATGTACGATGTCCGGCTGCAGTTCCTGTAAGACGCGTCGCAGTCGATATGCCCGCCACGGCGCGGTGAGCGGGTTCTTGGAGCAGATATCCAGGGTGATGTGTCGCCCGCCGGCGGCTTCAATGGCGGCGACCAGGCGTCCGCCGCGGGAGATTACGCTGCTGGTCACGCCGCGCTGCACCAGTTCGCGGTTCATCTCCACCACGCCGCGCTCGACGCCGCCCTCCTGCAACTCGGGAATTAGTTGGACGATGTGCACACGTGTCTCCGCCGGTCGTGGTTAGAGGCGGCCGTCGACGAGGCGGCGATCCAGGAACCCCTTGATGTCGAAGATCACGCCATTGGCGCGCAGTTGTTGCCGCAGCGGCAGCTCGCGGAAGCGTTCGTGCGCCACGGCCAAGACCACGGCGTCGTACGGGGTGGTGGTGGGCGGGAGGCTCGGTAGCAGTTCCAGGCCGTATTCGTGGCGAACTTCGGCCGCATCGGCCCAGGGATCGTAGACGCTGACGCGGCAACCGAAATCCTGTAATTCGCGCACGACGTCAATCGCCCGGGAGTTGCGGATGTCGGGGCAGTTTTCCTTGAACGTGATCCCCAGCATCAGCACCTGGGCACCTTGTATGCCGTGCCCCTTCTTGATCATCAACTTCACGATGCGATTGGCGACGTAGATGCCCATGCCGTCGTTCATGCGCCGACCGGCCAGGATGACCTCGGCGTGATGTCCCAGCGCCTGGGCCTTGTGGGTCAGATAGTAGGGGTCTACGCCGATGCAATGGCCGCCAACCAAGCCCGGGCGGAAAGGCAGAAAGTTCCATTTGGTGCCGGCGGCGTCCAGGACATCCTGGGTGTCGATCCCCATGCGGTCAAAGATCTGGGCCAGTTCATTGACGAAGGCGATGTTGATGTCGCGTTGCGTATTTTCGATCACCTTGGCGGCCTCGGCCACCCGGATGCTGGGGGCCAGGTGGGTGCCGGCGGTGATGATCGTACGGTAGAGCTGGTCCACGAGCTGGGCGGTTTCCGGGTTTGAGCCGGAGGTCACCTTGCGGACCTTGGTGAGGGTATGGGTTTTGTCGCCTGGATTGATGCGCTCCGGGGTATAGCCGCAGAAGAAGTCCCGGTTGAACGTGAGGCCGCTGCAGCGCTCCAGGACCGGCACACAGTCTTCCTCGGTACATCCCGGGTAGACGGTGCTTTCATAGATCACCACGGCGCCGGGTTTGAGCGCCCGGCCGATGGTCTCGCTGGCGCTAATCAGGGGGCGGATGTCCGGGCACTTGAATTCGTCCACCGGGGTCGGCACGGTGACAATAAAGAAATCAATGTTGCAAAGGTCGGCGGGGTTGGCGGAGCAGGTCAAGTGGCGGGCGGCTTGGATCTCGGCCGGCGCGGTTTCGAGCGTGTGGTCCTGCCCGTTGGCCACCTCCTGGATGCGCTTGGCATTGCAATCGAAGCCGACGACCGGGAAGTGTTTGCCAAATTCGACGGCTAACGGCAGGCCGACATAACCCAAGCCAATGACGGCGAGGCGTGCCTGGCGCGATGCAATCTTCTCGGCGAGTGACGTGCTCATGATAGGGTACTCTCTTGGGGGAGACGGTAACGGCGTAGGTGTCAGGGGGCAGGGTTCAGGGGGCAGGGTTCAGTGTTCAGTGTTCAGGGTTCAGGTGTCAGGGTTCGGGGTTCAGGTCGATCCCATGGAGCCCTGAACCGTTCCTTACTGAGTTGCGGAAGAAGAATATAGCTGCGAGATACGGATACTCAAGTTCTTTCGGCTGCTGACAGGCATAACCCCATGGTCTTTTCCTGAATCTCTCACTTTCGCTTTTTGGCTTGAGGAACGTCTT
>CAYSHQ010000236.1:0-4047 GCA_964430835.1 uncultured Lentisphaerales bacterium | reverse complement strand
GCGGTTATCTCATTCATCCAAGCATCCACCCCCCCAATCTTCCGCAGTTCAGGGGGCTGCCCCTGAACTGGCTTGCCTCAGGCGCGTACACCTGCGACAATTTGACATCTGGAGTTTTTGGACATGAAATATCTGTGGCTGCTGGTAGGCGTGTTGGCGGCACTTCCACTGCTGGCTGATGAATGGCTGCGTACGGTGCAGATCTCCGTTGAGCCGCCGGATGCTGGCCAGCAGATCCTTAACTTGCGCTTCACACCCAACAAGACCGCGGAGTATGACCTGCTGCAGATCGAGTGCGTCTATCGCCAGAAGTTTCCTTGGCCAAATGAGCAGGGACAGACCGTGATGCGCACGCTGGAGCCCGTCACCTTTATCTACCGCCGCCCCGCCGTTAAGATGGTCGAGGAGCTGGACCTGAACCTGAGCTTCCGTGCGCCCGTCAGCTATGCGCGGCTGGCCGAGGCGTTTGGGGCGACCACGTTCCGGACGAATGCACCGATTGTGATTGACCGGCTGCGGATCATCGGGGAGCGCGGCGAGGCCCGGCTCTGGCAGCAGGAGCTGAAGGTCCCCGGCAAATACGAAATCAAGGCACGCCCCCCCCAACCGCCGACCCCGCCGCCGCCCAAGGGGAAGTTTGGCGAAGTAAATCTGGATTGAGGCCTGCCGTATGATTGCTTTTCTACATGGGATCCTGACAGAAAAACACCCCACCTCCATTGTGCTGGATGTGCAGGGCGTGGGCTATGCCGTGTCGATCCCCCTCTGCACCTATGATCGCCTCCCCGCTTCGGGCGGCACCTGCCGCCTGCAGATCCACCACCACATGCGCGAGGATGGCCAGTCCCTATACGGTTTTGCCACGGCGGAAGAGAAGCAGATGTTCGAGCTGCTCATTAGCATCTCCGGCATCGGCCCCAAGGTGGCGCTGGGGGTCTTGAGCGGGCTGCAGGTGGCGGAGTTGCGCGCCGCCATTGCCGAGGGGGACGTCAAGCGCCTGAGCAGCGTGCGCGGCGTGGGCAAGAAGACCGCGGAACGCATCGTGGTGGAACTGCGCGACAAGATTGACCCCGCCGAAGCTCTGGCCAGCCGCGCCGTGGCCGTGGGCGATGCCGCCGGCGCTACGGTCCTGCGCGATACGGTCCTGGCGTTGGCCGCGCTGGGCTTCCCGCAGGAGCAGGCCCGCAAGATGGTGCAGACGGTGCTGGATGCCGGCGCCACCACCACCGATACCGAAGCGTTGCTAAAATTGGCCCTGGCCAGCCGCTAATGGCACCAGGAAGGAGAAATGGGACCATGTCGTTGAAAATCCGTGAGAATTGCACTTGGGATCAACTTTCGCTGGGCGAGGTGATGCTGCGTATGGACCCTGGCGAGGGGCGCATCCGTGCCGCTCGCTCCTTCCGCGTCTGGGAAGGCGGCGGCGAATACAATGTGGCGCGCGGCTTGCGTAAATGCTTCAACCTCAAAACCGCCGTCTGCACCGCCTTTGTCGATAATGAGGTTGGCCGACTGGTCGAAGACTTCATCCTGCAGGGCGGCGTGGCCACAGATTATATCCAGTGGCGGCCGGATGATGGCATCGGCCGATCCATCCGCAACGGCTTGAACTTCACGGAGCGCGGCTTTGGCGTGCGCGGCGCGGTCGGGGTCTCCGATCGCGGCCACACGGCCGCCAGCCAGCTTAAGCCCGGCGATTTCGACTGGGACCTGATCTTCGGTAAGCTCGGAGTGCGTTGGTTCCATACCGGCGGCATCTTCGCGGCCTTGAGCGAAACCACCGCGGCCCTGACGATCGAAGCGGTCCAGGCCGCCGCCCGCCACGGCACGATCGTCAGCTACGACCTGAACTACCGCCCCAGCCTCTGGAAAAGCATCGGCGGCCAGGCCAAGGCCAGGCAGGTGAACCGCGAAATCGCCAAGTACGTGGATGTGATGCTCGGCAACGAAGAGGACTTCACAGCCTCCCTCGGCTTCGAGGTCAAGGGGATGGATGCCAACCTGACGCACATCGAGACCGAATCGTTCCAGCAGATGATCACCACGGCGGTGGCGGCCTATCCGAACTTCCGGGTGGTCGGCACCACGCTACGCTCGGTCCTGAGCGCCACGCGCAACGACTGGAGCGCCATCTGCTGGATGAACGGCGCCTTCTACCATAGCCGCAGCTACCCTGGCCTGGAGATCCTCGATCGCGTCGGCGGCGGCGACAGCTTTGCCAGCGGCCTGATCTATGGCCTGCTGAAGACCGGCGACCCGCAAAAGGCCGTGGACTATGGTGCCGCCCATGGCGCCCTGGCCATGACTACCCCGGGTGACACCTCCATGGCCACGCTCGCCGAAGTCCAGAAACTCATGGCCGGCGGCAGCGCGCGCGTGCAGCGCTGACCTATGAAACTTCGTCTGCAACAGCTCGATCTGCCGCCGGACTACACACCGGCGCAGCTCGTGCAAGCCGTAGCCCGCACGCTGCGCTGTCAACCGGCCGCGCTGAGCGGGGTGCAGCTGGTGCGCCGCTCCGTGGATGCGCGTGGACGTGCGCCGCGCCTCACGGTGGCGGTGGATTTTACCTTGGCCGGGACACTGCCCGCCGGGGTGCGCGATCTGGAACCGCTCGAGGCGCCGCCGCCTGTGGCGCCGCGCGTGATTTCCGATTATCACGGGCCGCGGCCGCTGGTCGTGGGCGCGGGTCCGGCCGGGCTCATGGCAGCCTGGGGATTAGCCGAGGCTGGTCTCAAGCCACTGCTGGTGGAGCGCGGCGAGGCGGCTGCGCCGCGCGCCCGGCGCGTACAGGCCTTCTGGCAGGACGGCGTGCTCGACGGCGAGAGCAATCTGCTCTACGGCGAAGGCGGTGCCGGGCTCTTCTCGGATGGCAAACTCACCTCGCGCAGCAAGGATCGTCCGCGCGTGCGTCGCTTCCTGGAGGCGCTGGTGACCTGCGGTGCCTCGCCAGAGATCTTGATCGACGCCGAGCCGCACGTCGGCAGCGATGTGCTGGAGGTGCTAGTCCCGGCTATCCGCAATCGCATGATCGCGCTGGGTGGCGAAGTGCGCTTTGGGGCGCGCTTGGAGCGGCTCGAGATCGAGAACCAGACGGTACGCGGGGCCGTGATCTCGGGGGAAGCGTTGCGTACGGATTGCTGCGTGCTGGCCACGGGGCACAGTGCCCGCGACTGCTACGCCATGCTGCTGGAGCAAGGTGTGCCGCTGGAAGCCAAACCGTTTGCCATCGGCATGCGCCTGGAGATCCCGCAGCACCGCATCGACACGGCGCAATGGGGCGGCAGTTTCCCCGCACTCGGCCACGCCAGCTTCCGCCTGACCCGGCGGGAAGAGGCGCACGCGCGGGCCTGCTACTCTTTTTGCATGTGCCCCGGGGGGCTGGTCATGGCCTGCGCCTCCGCCGCAGGGTTCCTCACGACCAACGGCATGAGCCTTTCGCAGCGGGATAAACCCATGGGGAATGCGGCCTTTCTGGTGCCGGTTTTCCCGGCGGACTACCCGGCCGTGGCCCAGCATGCCTGGGCAGGCATCGCGTTTCAGGAGAAGCTGGAAGCGGCGGCGTTCGCCTTGGGCGGATCGAACTATACCCTGCCGGCGCAGCGGCTGGTTGATTTCCTGGAGGGGGCCAGTCCGGCGGAGCTGCCGGCGGCCCGCTCCTGTCAGCGTGCGCGCCCTGCGCAACTGCGCGGGCTGCTGCCGGCCTGGGCGGAGGCCACCTTGCGCCTGGCCGTACCGAAAATGCTGCGCAGCATGCGCGGGGTCGTACTGGAAGAGGCGCTGCTGTACGCTGCGGAGACGCGCAGTTCCAGCCCGGTGCGCGTGGTGCGCGGCGAAGATGGCCAATCCATCGGCATCCGCGGACTCTACCCGTGCGGCGAAGGCGCGGGTTATGCCGGGGGGATTGTCAGCTCCGGCGTGGACGGCCTGCGCATTTCCGAGGCGATTGTCGGCGCGCGGTGAGCCATGCGTAAGCGACGAGCACCTTCGCTGGTGCCCGGCGGGATGCTTGGACAGGTGAGGCGCTTGCAAAACCTTCGGTTACTG
>CAYSHQ010000235.1:0-4085 GCA_964430835.1 uncultured Lentisphaerales bacterium | reverse complement strand
GCGCGTGCAGTTGTGGCTGGAAGAAATGGATGCCAGACGACACTTCTGCGACTGATTGATCGCGCGAAGGGTTTGGATTGCTTAGCAACGGGGGCGGCGCAAGCCGCCCCCGTTCTTTTTTTGGCCAGCCTCTCCCAGGTAGCCGGGCGGTGGTCTGCCCGCCTGAAAATATATTTCCCCGCAGGTGTAAGAATCGGCTCTTCTCTAGCATATACCTGAGTAACAGACGCGCACAGGGTGCGTCTGGCAACTACATACAGGAGGAGCAACCATGAGTTCATTGAGCATCAACCATGTCTGCCTGGCGGGGCATCTTACCCGTGATCCGGTCCTGCGCAAAACCAACGGCGGCACAGCCGTGGTAGATCTGGGGCTGGCCATCAACGATGAGTATACCGCCAGGGATGGCAAAGTCGTGGAGCAGACCTGTTTTGCCGATTGCGTGGTCTGGGGGAAATCGGCCGAAGCCAGTAACACGTATCTGAAGAAGGGAGACCCGGCGCTGGTGGAAGGGAGTCTGATCACGGAACAGTGGGAGACGCCACAGGGGGAGAAGCGCAGCCGTCTGCGGGTACGGGCGATACGCGTGCATTTCCTCAAGCAGCGTACGAATGGCGCGCCGAGCGGCCGAAGCGAGGGCGAGGGCGCGGCACCTGCTGCGGCGGGTGCCGGCGGCACGGCCGCGGCCGAGATGGATGACCCCTTTGCCTGAGCCGTGCAAGGGCTGTGCGAGACGTATGCTCAAAGGTATGGAAAGGAGCCAAGTATGAATCAGACGGCAGATGCACCTCCCCGCCCCTGGAGCGGGCGGCTGGCGTTCTATCACCCAACCCAGAGCGGTGGCGGGGCCGCTGCCCGGTTGGAATTTCACCCGGCGCGACCGGACCGCGATGGGTGCTTCTTCCTGGAAATGGCCCGGCAGAAAACCGTGGCGGCCCGGGATGGGAATGGACGCCAGGCCGCGACGTTTGACTGGGAGAAGAAGATCACCGTTAAACTTGGCCTCGGCGACGTCTGCAGCTTGCTGCTGGTCCTGGAGGGGAAGAGCGAGCAGGTGGGGAATGGACGTGGCGGCCTCTTTCACGATACGCCGGATGCCAATACCGTGATCCAGTTGCGCCGGCAGACGGAGCCGGTGGCTGGCTTGGCCCTGGAAGTCTCACGCAAAGCCAAGCGGGCCGACGCTGATGTCCAGCGTGTGCGCGTCCTGTTAACCGAGGGTGAGTCCCTGGGGGTGCGCTGTGTCTTTCAGCATGCCATCTTCCCCATGATCTACGGCATGGGGCAGGCGATGGTGGCCAGAGAGACCAGAACGGAGACGGGGGAGCACGCTGCGTAGCCGCCATGCGCCCCTTTTGCGGTGGCTGCGGGAAAAGCCGTTGCCGCTTCCCTGCCGCTGTGTCATCATCTGCCCGTGCAACCCGCCGTGCCCAGGACGGCACACGCGGGGCGCCAGGTTTACGACGAAAGGGCAGAGCGTATGCAGACGTTGGATTTGAACGGTTCGTGGCAGTTGTGCGAAACCCCGTTGGCTCCGGCAGGGGAGGCGGGGCCCGGTCCCGCTGAGGTTGCCTGGACTCCGGCACTGGATGCGGTCGTCCCCGGCGATGTCTTGCTGGATCTGCTGCGCCATGGCCGTATTGCTGAGCCGCTTTATGATCGCAATGCGCTGGCCTGCGCCTGGGTAGAGGAACGCTACTGGTGGTTCCGACGTAGTTTTATGTACGAGGGGGGCAGCCACGCCCGCGTCGAATTGGTTTGTGAAGGGCTCGACCTGAACGCCGTGATCTGGTTGAACGGGGTTGAGATCGGCCGCACGGGGAATGCCTTTATTGCGCATCGGCTGGATGTCACGCAGGCCTTGCGGCCAGGCGCAAATGAACTGATCATCCGCCTGGATACAGGCGTGGCCGAGGCCAAACGTAAACCGCTCGCCAAGTACGGGCTGGGCGACGGCGCCGCAGAGAGTAAATGGCTGCGTAAGGTGGCCTTTACGTTCGGCTGGGACTGGGCACCGCGTCTGGTCAATTGCGGCATCTGGCGGCCGATCCGGCTGGAGATCATGGACGCCGTGGTGTTGCGCGATGTGTGGGTGCGCACGCGACTGGCGGACAAGGGGCAGCAGGCCGTGGTCAGCGTGTCGGTGGAACTGGAGAATGTGACGAAGGCGCCGGCCGACGCTACGTTGGACCTGGATATTCCCGGGATTGGCGTGCAGCAGCTGGCCTTGGGGAGCGTGGCGCCCGGGACGCAGTGCGTGGAGGCCGTCTTCGAGGTGGCGCGCCCGCGCCTGTGGTGGCCGCGTCCGTTGGGCAAGCCCAACCTCTATACGCTGACTACCCGGTTGTCCGGCAACGGTGCGCCCTGCGCCACACGTGCCACACGCTTCGGCATCCGCGAAATCAAGCTGCTGCAGGAGCCGCTCTCCGATGCGCCGGAAGGGCGGACCTTTACCTTTGTGGTCAATGGCGAGAAATGCTTCGTGAATGGTGCCAACTGGGCACCGTCCGACTGCATCCTGGCGCGCATCACGCCGGCACGGCGGGAGCGGATCCTCACGATGATCCGCGATGCGAATATCAACATGCTGCGCGTCTGGGGCGGCGGGATCTTCGAGGAAGATGACTTCTACGACTATTGCGATGCGCATGGCATCCTGCTCTGGCACGACTTCATGATGGCCTGTTTTATCCACCCTGGCGACGATGCGGGCTTCCGTCAGCAGATTGCCGCTGAGATCAAGGTCGCCGTCCCCCGCTTGCGCAACCATGCTTCCATTGCGCTCTGGTGCGGCAGCAACGAAACGGATTGGGCTTTCGACAACAACTGGTACCCCGGGTGCGAGGCCAATACCAGCCTGGTGCTCGAACATGAACTGATCCCAGGGCTCATGCAGACCTTGGATCCGGACCGGATCTACCGTCCGACGAGCCCCTTTGGCGGCGTGGATGTGAATGATGAGGACCTGGGGGATCAGCATTGGTGGTCCATCAGCATCGCCACGGGCGGCAACGACCAGATTGATTACCGCAACTACCGGCGCATGCACTGCACGTTCAACTCGGAGTTCGGCTATTTCGGCATGCCGGCGCTGGAGACCATCCACGATTATCTGCCGGAGTCGCAGCGCAGCGTGGATTCCGAGGGGTTCCGGTTCCATACCAACCGGCATGGGTTCATGGAGAAGGGGCAGAAGGGTCAGCTCAAGGTCTTTGCCGCGATTGACCTGCTGGCCGGCGACTCCGCGTCCATGACGCTGGAGCAGCTCATTGAGGCCTCTCAGCTCTTGCAAGCCGAGGCGCTGAAGACCGCCACCGAGCAGGCCCGCCGACGCAAGTTCGATTGCGGCGGGAGCATGTTCTGGATGTTCCCGGATGCCTGGGGCGAGATCGGCTGGTCGGTGGTGGACTACTACTTGCGCAAGAAGGCGTCGTACGATTACGTGCGCCGCGCCTGTGCGCCGGTGTTGGTTTCTATCAAGGAAGAGGAGTGCGGCGTCTCGACCTGGATCGTCAATGACAAGCGCGAGAGCGTGCAAGGGACGCTGGAGTGTTCGCTGCTGTCGTTCGAGGGGAAGGTGCGTTCCCGCAAGACCCAGGCGGTCAAGATCCGGCGCAATGCTTCCGTACGCTGTGTGATGGACCGGATGAACCTTATGCGCAGTGGCGACTTCTATCATGCGCGCCTGAGCGGGCCGGATGGCGCGGTAATCGCGGAGAACGTCTTTTTCTTCATGAACTTCAAGTCGATCAAGATGTCGCCCGCGCAGGTTGCTCTCTCGGTGACGGCGCGCGATGTCACGGCCGGGCGTGCGGTAGTGCGCCTGTCCACGGATGTTTTTGCCCATTTTGTGCGGCTGGATCTGCCGGCGGGGCTCGACACCGAGGAGCGCTGCTTCGACCTGCTTCCTGGCAGTTCGCGCGAGGTTGTTTTGCGCGGTGATCTGGCCGGGCTGGAGGCTGTGCGCGTGCGGTGGCGCAATTGCTAATGATTAGCCTGGATCCGTAACTTGAACTTCCCTTTGGCCTATAATCCACGCGTGGGCAACTTGTTATAACGTGGGACCGCGAAGCCTTTTGGAACGG
>CAYSHQ010000234.1:0-4098 GCA_964430835.1 uncultured Lentisphaerales bacterium | reverse complement strand
CTTGCACCCACACGTACACGGCTACACCTACACCATCCGCTTACACGTAGTCGAAATCCGCGCCATCCGCGTCATCCGTCGCCCACGCTCCTGCGCTTGGCCCCCTGACATTCAACGCAACAAAGCAACCATCCCAGCCTAGCCAATTTCAGACAGGATTAACAGGATTAAACAGGATTGCTCGCGCCCCAAGCATGTGCCAATAGGGTTGCTACTGTCTGTGGCTGGTGAAACGGCTGGCACGTTCAGCTTGGAGGCTGCGGGTAGACGCCAACCACGGCGACATTCCCGATGCTGTGGCCGCAGCCCGGGGCGACCGCCTGCAGGACGGAGTTAAGCTGGTGACGATTAGTGTTTCATGCGAACCGCTACTCGAGGCTTGCCCGGTTGAGCGGGCGCCCAGCGTGCGGTAGCGCCTGGCTGCGCTATCCGTTAGGCCGCCCCTCGCGCCCACAGTCGGCCGTCGTGATTACATAATCGGCGCACTTCCGTAACCACATTTCCAGAACAAGCGCTTGTTGTTGTGGCAAGTGACCTCTTGCAACGGCAATATTATGTTGTAATATAAGCGCCCAAGAAGGTGTATGAGCAGTCCCTTGCCGCATAAGGGTTGGTTATTAACAAACTGGTTAAGGAATAAGCACAATGAAGCGAATCGCGTTGCTACCTGTCATGGCTGCATTCATCGTTTTTTCGGCTGGTTGTTCGCATCAGTTGACCGTGAATAACCTGCGAAACTACCAGAACATGCAGATGCAACCCCTGGAGAAGCAGTTGGCTATTGGGATTGTGCCGTCAACGGAGGATATTCACTCGCAGCGTCTGATGAAAGGAATCGGAACTGCATTAGGGAAATATTCTGCTGCAGTATTATTGCCCTATGCGCCAGGAAACGCAAAGAAAGCTGATGTTATTGCGAAGATTGCGATTAAGCCGGAATACGAAGGGTCAGGGTGGAATTTTCTGATCAACTTTCCTGGTTTTCTGATTTGGACGCCTGCATGGCATGGCTATAACTATAATGTAAGTTACCAAATGGAAATCATGCTTACCAAAGCCAGCGATAACTCCAAGATTGATTCCTTTGTAATCCCGGTTGATCTGAAAGTTCGCCATGCTGATATTAATCGTACTTGGACTGAGATTAGCTGGTTCGAAGTGGGTGCAATCGCGCTCGTCGGTGGCGTGATTTTTACTCAATACGATGATGGCGTAACGCCACTTCTTGTAGATAAGATTGAAGTTCCAATAGGCGATTATGTGGCTCAAGAAATCGTGAGTCGTATAAACAATCATGGCGGATTTTCCATGATGAGGCGTGTGGAAAGCCCTCTTTGTGCTGCGCCGAAATCAGGTATCCCGACTCTGTTATAAGCTTGGGCTACAACCTAGTAGTTCTTTTTAAGTGCCTTGATTGGATGGATGTTCTGCCCCTGTCAGCCTATTTGTGGCAGGGCGAGGATATCCATCCTTTTTTTGTCCACACGCTTCTCACCAGCCCGGCGGAGGCGGCGCTGCTGTTCGGCTTGCGTGGGCCGAACTTCTACCTTCGTATGCCGGACGCCCGCATCGCCGACCTGTTCGACACGGCGGCGGATGTGCTGCGCGCGGGGGGTGCCGGGCATATGCTCGCCGTGGCGGCGGACGGCCGCCGGGCCATGGCTTGGCTGCTACGTGCGGCCGGGGCGGCGTGCGCCTGGCCAGCCTGGGCCGCCCTGCCGTTCGCCCCGTTGCCACCGGCCAGCGTCTTTATGACAGCCCGTGGTAAGGGCTCGGGTGCCAGTGTGCAGTGTATGGGGTAGGGCCGGCGGCCCCGCCCAGCCTGCCGACACTCCCCATTCGCGTGTATTCGCGGTTCCCCTTTCTTTCGCAGCCTTCACCCATCCCGCAGGCGTCAGCAACTAGGAACGAAGCACGACGAACCAAGCACATCCCCTCGCGGCCCTACCGGTCAAGCACCTGCCATGATTCGCCCCCTGCGCGACCCGCACGGCAAAGGCCTGCCCGTCCCGGATCGGCACCGCGGCTCAGTTGCCAGCCTTTCCGGTGCATTCGTCCAGCCAGCTATTATTCCGTTTTTCCGTTCTTCCATTTTCGCACCTGCCGGTGCTGGACAGAGAGGCCGGTTTTTTGGCATGCTCCCGCTTCGCCTGTACGTCGGTGCTGGTCTTGCCAGCGGGGCAGGGTGGCATAGCACCGCGCGCGTGGATCCCCTCTTTAAGCGATTCCAAAGCTCATTATGAAAACAATTTTTGTCTCCTGCGACCACGGTAACGATGCCTGGTCGGGATCTCTTGCCACGCCAAATGCGGAGGGCACGGATGGACCGCTGCAGTCGCTGACCGCGGCACAAACCGCCGTGCGCATGGTGAAGCGCGATCTGGCCGCGCCAGAGGTCATTGAGGTGGTGCTGCGCGGCGGCTGCTATCGCTTGGAGAAGACCTGGCGCTTGAGCGAGGGCGATTCCGGCTACGGCTTCCGCAAACATTACGAGGGGCATACCTGGCCGCTGGATGGCCACACCTGGCCCGTGACCTGGCGCGCGGCCAAGGGCGAAACGGTGACCATCAGCGGGGGCCGACCGCTGGATGGCTGGCAGACGGCGATTGTGAACGGGCGCACGGTCTGGCGCGCGTCGGTGCCGTGGTTGACGAGCGACGCGCTCTTCTTCCGGCAGCTCTGGATCAATGGCGAGCGCCGCCCGCGGGTGCGTCTGCCGAAGACCGGCACCTACCGCGTGGCGGCTTCGCCGGATGCGTCCTTTGCCGACGCGGAGTCGTATCAGCGCGGCACGCAGGCGTTCGAGTTCCGTCCCGGCGAGTTTTCAGCGGCGTGGTCGAATGTCCGGGCGCTGGATGTGCAGTTCCGCGGACTCTGGCTGAATCCGCGGCTGCGCGTGCTGGCCATTGATGAGGCGCAGTCCACCGTCCGCCTGGATCGCTATTCGCAACTGCGCCTGGTCAACGGGCCGGGCGATGGCCTGGATTACATCATTGAAAATGTGCTGGAAGCGCTGAGCGAGCCAGGGGAATGGTGTCTGGATCCGGCGGCGCGTTGCGTCTGGTATCTGCCGCGCCCCGGGGAGCAGCCGGAGACGAGTGCCGCCGTGGTGGGCGGCTTGGAGCGGTTGCTCGAGCTGCGCGATGTCCAGTTTCTGTCCTTCGAGCAGATCCACTTTGCGCATTGCGAATGGAATCCGGAGCCGTCCGAAGCGATGGCGGATCAGCCGGGATCGCAGGCGGCGGCCAGAGTGCCGGGGGCGGTGTCGGTCGGGCGCGGCTGTCTGGCGGTCTCGTTTGAGGGGTGCCGGATTGAGCACGTGAGCTGTTATGGTTTTGAGTGCGTGGATGGGGCCACGGAGGTGGCTTTCCGCAACGGCGTGATTCAGGATCTGGGGGCGGGGGGCGCCAAGATCTGGCATGGCTGCCGGCGTTGTGTGCTGGAGGGGTGCGAGATTGGCGATGGGGGACATCTTTGGTTGTCCGGCGTAGGCGTGCTGATTGGTCGCGCGAGCGGCAATGCGGTGCGCCGTTGCCACATTCACGATTTTTACTATTCGGGTGTTTCCGTGGGTTGGAACTGGGGGTATTGCGAGAGCGAGGCCTACGGCAACGTCGTGGAATGGAACCACATTCACGACCTGGGCAAGGGGTTGCTGTCCGATATGGGCGGCGTCTACACGCTGGGCCCCTCGGCGGGCACGCGCGTGCGCCACAATCGCATTCACGACATCCGCAGTTTGCGCTATGGCGGCTGGGCGATCTATCCCGATGAGGGGAGCAGTGATCTGCTGATTGAGAATAACCTCTGTTACAACACGGATCGGGAAGTTTTCCATCAGCATTATGGGCGCAACAACCTCGTGCGGAACAACATCTTTGCCTATGGCGGCGATGCGGTGCTGGCCTACTCCCGCAACGGCGGCGAGCAGCACTGCGGTCTGATCTTTGAGCAGAACATCTTCCTCTCCCGCCGTGAGCCGATTGTGCGACGGGTGGATGCGGAGCGCTGGTGTGCGAAGCGCACGCGCTTTGCCAGCAACCTGTACTGGTGTGAAGAGGGCGCGGTCCAGTTTGAGGGGGGCTGGCGCAACCTGGG
>CAYSHQ010000233.1:0-4113 GCA_964430835.1 uncultured Lentisphaerales bacterium | reverse complement strand
CCTGAACCCCGAACCCTGAACCCCTACCCATGCCTGACACCATAAACCATCCTCCCTCGGCCAGCCGGCTGCGCCTGCGCGAGGCCGCCATCCTGATCGTCACCCTGTGCGCAGGACTCTTCCTCTCAGGATGGGTCGCACGGCAGACCGACCAGCGCATGCGCGACGAACTCCTCTCCCGCACGCGCCTGCTCACCCAGCTCATCAACCCCGCCCAGATCCAGTCGCTCACCGCCGCGGAAACCGACCTCACCACGTCGAACTATCAGCAACTCAAGACGCAACTGACCCATCTCCGCACCACCGACGCCAAATACCGCTTCCTCTACCTCTTGGGACGCAAAGACGATGGGTCCATCTTCTTTTATGTGGACTCCGAACCACCCGAGTCGCGCGACTATTCCCCGCCCGGACAGTCGTATGACGAGGCGTCTGCTTGCGTCCGTCTGGTTTTTGACAGCAAGCTAGCCACGACGGAAGGACCGACCGCCGACCGCTGGGGCACCTGGGGCTCGGCACTCGTGCCCCTGACTGACCCATCCGGCAAACTGATCGCCGTCATGGGGTTGGACATTGACGCCGCCACCTGGTTCTGGGATGTAGCCGCCAGCGCCGCTATTCCTGCCGGATCATTCCTGGTGCTGCTGATCGTGATAGGCGTGGGCATGATCGCCCGGCGCATCCAGACGAGCCGCAAGCTCCGCCCCACGCAGCAGCGCCTGTTGCAACCCTTTGTCCTGCTCTTGATCCTACTGAGTGCCATTTTTGCCGTCGTGCTGATCCGGCAACAACGGACCAGCATTAACCAGGATGGGAAACAGGAACTGACAGGCACCGTACGCCAGTTCCATGCGCACGTACAGGAGCAGACGCGCTCACTGGAGGCCATCGGACAGATGCTGCTGCGCGATCCCGCGCTGCGCGACAACCTGACAACCCGCGACCGCGCACGCCTGCTGGCCGCCTATACGCCGCTCTTCGCCCAACTCCATACCAACTACAATCTCACGCATTTCTACTTCTTCACCCCGGACCGCACCTGCCTGCTGCGCGTCCACAAACCAGAGAAGCAAGGCGACCGCATTGACCGCTTCACCCTGGGCCAGGCCGAGAGCAGCGGCAACCCCGCTAGCGGGCTGGAACTCGGCCCGCTGGGCACGTTCACCCTGCGCTCCGTCCACCCCATCCGCGCCAACGGCACGCTCCTCGGCTACCTGGAGCTGGGCAAGGAGATCGAGGACCTGCTCCCCAACCTGCACCAAAAAAAAGGCGTGAATGTCATCCTGACCATCCGCAAGGCGTGCCTGAAGCGCGAAACATGGGAAAGCGGCATGCAGATGCTGGGAAGAAAGGCGGATTGGGACCTCCTCCCCGAGGACGCCCTGATCTACACCTCCCTCCCCCTGCCGTCCGGCGCGTCACTGCGGCCGCTCGTAGAGCGGGAACCTGACGAAAACATCGCGGAAGTGACCTTCGACAGCAAGCGCTGGCGGACCATGACGTATCCGCTGCAGGACGCGACCGGCACGGTTGTGGGGCGCATGGTGGTGCTGTACGACGTCACAGACGTCCTCGCGCAACAGCAGCGTCGGCTAGTCTTCTGCGGCGTACTCCTGGCGGCGCTGCTGACCCTGGTGCTGGGGATCTTCTTCCTGCTGCTGCACCGGGCCGACGCCAGCATCCGGCTGCAGCAGGCGACCCTGCAGGCGAGCGAAGAGTACCTGGCGGCCACCATGCACTCCATTGGTGACGCGGTTATCGCCTGTGACCGCGAGGGGCACATCTCCAACTTCAACCGGATGGCCGAGACGCTCACCGGCTGGACGCTGGCCGAGGCCCGGCGCCGGCCCCTGCCCGAAGTCCTCCAAATCATCAACACCCACACACGTCAACCGGTGGAACCCCCGATCCGGCAAACCATGCAGGACGGTGCGTCCGTCACGCCGACCCACCCCACCACCCTGCTGGCCCGCGACGGTACCGAGCGTCAGGTCACCAGCACCTGCACCCCCATCCGCGACGAAGACGGCCGCGTCATGGGTGCCGTGCTGGTCTTCCGTGATATAACCAATGAATATAGGCAGCGGCAGGAGTTACTCGATACCAACCGGCGCTACCAATTAATGCTGACGGGCACTGCGGGCGGCATCTGGGACTGGGATGTCCCCAACCAGCGCGTACACTTTTCCGCACAATGGCGGCTGATGCACGGCTATGCCGGGGAAGAAGTGGAGGAACGCGAGGACGAGTGGCTACAGGCCATACATGCCGACGACCGCCCCCGCGTCCTGCATGCCATTCAAGCCCACTTCCAAGGACAAACCGAAGTGTTCCAGGAGGAATACCGCGTCCGTCGCAAGGACGGTGCCTACATGTGGGTCTCCGACCGGGGCAAGGCAATCCTGGATAGCACCGGCAAAGTCATTCACATGACCGGCTCCGAGACCAATATCACCGAGCGCAAGTTGGCCGAGGGCGCGCTGCTGGAGGAGCGCAACAATCTGAACGCCATCTTTGAGGCCGCACCAGTCGGGCTGCTCCTACTGGACGAGCGCTGCGTGATTGTCAACGCCAACACCGCCATTGCCACGATGCTCGCACGATCGCCCACAGAGATCATCCAGCAGATCGGCGGCGGTGGGCTCGGCTGCCTGCACAACCTGGAGAACCGCAACGGCTGCGGCCATGGCAAGGATTGCCCGGACTGCCCCTTCCGCTATGCCATCCAACAGACGTTGCTGCAGGGCAGATCCGTACGCGGCGCGGAAGTCCAGATGTTCCTGCAAGTGCACGGCCAGAACCAGGAGTTCTGGCTGCGTGTCAACGTGGAACCAGCTATGATCACCGGACGGCGCCACATCATTGCCGCGCTGGAAGACATCACCGAACGCAAGCGCATCGAGGCGGCGCTGCACTGGAATATCACCCTGCTGCGCGAGACCGGCCGCATGGCACATGTCGGCGGCTGGGAGCTTGACCTGCAGGGCCCCACCCTGATGTGGACCGAGGAGGTACGCCAGATCCATGAAGTGCCCGCCGACTACCTGCCGGATGTGGCCAAGGCGATCCTCTTCTACGCCCCCGAAGCACAAGCCACCATCCGGCAGGCGGTAGACACCGCCGTCCAGAAGGGCACACCCTTCGACCTGATCCTCCCCTTTACCTCAGCCAAGGGGAAGCACCGCTGGGTGCATGCCATCGGCAAGCCGGTCTTCCTGGATGGACGCGTGACCAAGGTGTCGGGGACCTTCCAGGACATCACCGAACAACAACTGGCGGAGGAAGCCGTGCGCGAGAGCGAGCAGCGCACCCGCCTGCTGGTACAGGCCGTGCCGGACATGATCTTCCGCCTGCGCCGCGACGGCGTGATCCTGGATTACAAGGCCGACGCCCAAGACCTCTATGCCCCACTAGGCTCCCTGATCGGCCTGCACCACCGGCAACTAACCCCCCCCTTACGACATCTCATTGGAAGAGACCATTCACGCCGTCATCGCCAGCGGCGAAGCGCAGACCCTGGAGTGCCAGATCACCATCCCCGGCCAACCCCCCTACGACTATGAGGGGCGCATGATCCGCAGCGGCCATGATGAACTGACCATGATCCTGCGCGACATCTCGGAACGCAAGCACGCCGACGCGCGCCGTCAGTTCCGCCTTGCCTTCCAACCGGCCTCCGCCGAGATCTCCACGGCCTTGACCAGCACCACGACCGACGCCAGCTTCGACGAGGCCATGAACCAGGCCCTGCAGTGCATGGGCAGGCTCTTCGCCGTGGACCGCACCTACCTGATCCGGTTCGCCGAAGATCATTCCGACATGACTAACACGCATGAGTGGTGCGCCACAGGGGTGGCACCGCAAATCACCCGGATCCAGCACCTCTCCTCCACGGCCTTGCCGTGGCTGACCCGGCAGATCCTGCAACGCCAGGCCGTGCACGTGCCGGATCTGGCCACCCTCCCCCCCGAGGCGTCCGCCGAACGCCAGGAGATGTGGACCCAAGGCGTCTGGTCCATGCTCTGCCTTCCCACCATTAACACCCGGGGGGTTCCCACCGGCTTCTTCGGCTTCGACACCGTAGGTCGCACCTGCACATGGTCCGAGGAACAG